>NZ_JBFAOC010000033.1:0-73257 GCF_040675055.1 Micromonospora sp. NPDC049662 | reverse complement strand
CTCCTTCTCACTGTCGTCCATATTTTCTCTCGAGGGTGGGGGGGGGGGGGG
This sequence comes from Micromonospora sp. NPDC049662, assembly GCF_040675055.1. NCBI lineage: Bacteria > Bacillati > Actinomycetota > Actinomycetes > Micromonosporales > Micromonosporaceae > Micromonospora > Micromonospora sp. NPDC049662. Next base: position 73,206 of record NZ_JBFAOC010000033.1, on the reverse strand, counting down.
GGGGGGGTGGGGGGGGGGGGGGGGGGGGGGGGGGGTGGGGGGGGGGGTGGTGGGGGGGGGGGGTTCGCCGGAGTCCAGGACGGCTTGGGTCCAGCCTCCTTCGATGACCCCGGTCGCGTCCAGGACCGCCCAGTCGACGACGTCGGTGGACTCCACGACCACCGGGGCGCCGATCCGGACGCTCTCGTCGGTGTTCGCGTCGCTGGCGCTGACGCCGACGATCCGCTCCGGGGTCTCCCACGAGGTGACGCCCGCCCAGACGTACTCCGGGCCGTCGTCGCCCGGCAGGCCGTACTTCACGACGAGCTGCGACTCGGTCGGCAGCCGGCCGGCGACGAAGCGGGCCCGCGCGTCGCCCAGCGCGGCGCGGGCGGTGGCCACCGCACGGCTCATGGCGTCACCGGAGCGGGCGTAGCGCACGTCCGGCTGGATGCCGGAGAACAGGGTCGCGCAGGCGGCGGCGTAGTAGCGACCGTCCGGGCCGGGGTGCCCGGCCGGTGGGCGCAGGCTCAGGAACGAGTCGGCCTCCGGGTCGGTCGCCGGGTCCAGCTCGAGGCGCAGCAGCACCGGGGCGGTCGCGCCGTGCTGCTCCGGGTTGCCGTACGCGACGGCGATGTCGTGCCCGGTGACCGTGGCGAGCACCGGTAGCTGCACGAAGGCGGGCACCTCCGCGCCGTTGAGGCCGTCGGTCCAGTCCCGCAGCAGCCGACGGGCCGCGCCGGTCATCACCGCGCCCCAGGCGCGGGTGAGGTGGTCGGGCACCCCCTGGGTCTGCAATTCCAGCAGCCCGAAGCGACGCAGCCCCTTCGTGGTGAACCACAACCCCTCGGCGTCCGACGAGTACGGCACCAGCACCCAGTCGACGAGCCGGATCCGGCCCTGCTCGTCGGGGAGGGAACGCAGCGCGGTCGCCGGGTCGAGGAACTGGAGGCCGAAGACGTCCACCACGTCGCCGTCGACGGACTCGGCGACCGCCGCCGCCACCGCCCGAGCCGCCCACTCGTGTGCCGGCGGCCAACCGGGTCGGTACTCGGCCTGCACCACCACCAGGTGCGTCGCCGCCGCCAGCCGGGCCAACTGTTCCGGCGTGGCGCCGAACGCGGTGAGCAGATCCGGCGGAAGCGCGGGGAACTCGGCGATCGGCCGGGTGTCCACGCTCATCAGCGGGCTGTCCAGCATCTGGGTGGCGAGCCCGTGCACCGGTTCGGCCAGCCGCCCGGCCAGTGACGCCACCGCCGTCTTCGCGCTGACCTTCGGCAGCCCCGCCATCGGCACCAGGTAGGTCGCGCTGAGCGACTCCGGCACCGGTACGGGCAGGAAGTCGTCCGTGATGAGCATGTGGGTTCCCCCGGTGGCCGTGCCGGTGCTGTCGAGCCGAACGCTACCCGGCCGCGCGCGCCGGCTTCAGCCGGACAGCACCACACCCAGGTAGACCAGCGTGGTGACCACCTCGACGGTCGCGCCGAGCACGTCGCCGGTGATCCCGCCGAGCCGGCGTACCAGGTGGGTCAGCAGCGCCCCGGCGACGGCCAGCGCGGCGACGACGGCGAGTGGCCCCTGCCACGGGCGGCCCGGCACCGCGGGCGCCGCCAGCAGCACGACGGCGACCGCGCCCACGGTCAGGGCCGCTGGGCCGACCGTGCCGGCCACCAGCGCGCCCAGGCCGTCCGGCCGGGCGGCGGGCACACCCCGCCGGCACGCCACCGTGACGCCCAGTCGGCCGGCCGCCGTCGCCGCGACCACCGCCGCGAGGCACGCCGGCCACGACCGCCCGGCCAGGTCGGCGAGCGCCGCGGCCTGCACCAGGAGTACGACCACCAGCGCCACGACACCGAACGGTCCGACGTCCGGCTTCTTCATGATCTCCAGCGCGGCGGCGCCCCGGCGGTACGAGCCGAGCGCGTCCACCGTGTCGGCCAGCCCGTCCAGGTGCAGCCCCCGGGTGAGCAGGGCGGCGACCCCCACCGTCACGCCCGCCGCGACCAGCGGGGGTGCGAGCAGGCCGGCCAGGAGCAGGACACCCCCCAGGAGTACGCCGAGCAGCGCGCCGACGGCCGGGGCGAGCGCCATCGCCGTACCCGCCACCGGGCGGTCGATCCGTCCGGCGCGTACCGGCAGCGTGCTGAAGGTGGTGACGGCGAGCCGGACGCCCGCGACGAACCGCGACTCAGCCGGCACGCCAGCCCGACGCCGGCTGCTCGTCGCCGCCCGTGCGGGTGGGGCCCGGCCCGGCCGGCTCCGGCTCGACGAACTCCGGGTCGGTGTAGTCGGGCCCGGTGTAGGCCGGCTCGTCGTCGGCGTAGTCGGGCTCCGGCTCGTCGGTGCCGTCCGGGTCGGCGTCGCCGCCGAGCGACGGATGGACCGGCAGGGCGGCGGCCAGCGCCAGCACCGAGCGCAGCATCGGCAGCGCGACCAGGGCGTTCGCGCCCTCGCCGAGGTCCAGGCGGAGGTCGAGCAGGGGGGTGAGGCCGAGCACGTCGGCCGCCAGCCGCACCGCGGGGTGCTGGCCGTGGTCGGCCAGCAGGCACCAGTGCCGGGCCTGCCCGGCCAGGTCGCGGCTGATCATCCCGGCCGCCAGGCCGACCGGCCCGTCCAGCAGCACCGGCACCCGGCGGGCGGTCGCGCCCAGCAGCACGCCGGTGGCCACCGCCACGTCGCCGCCACCCAACTCGGCCAGCACGTCCTTGGCGGAGCGCGGCGAGCGGCGGGTGCGGTGCAGGGCGTCCCGCACGGCAGCGCAGCGGACCATCCAGGCCGCGTCGTCGATCTCACCGGAATCGGTGATCACCCGACCCAGCACCGACGGCGGTTCCGCGCCCGCGGTGGCCGCCAGCACGGCCGCCGCCGCCGCTTCGGTGCCGGCGCCGCAGGCGCCCAGGACCAGCAGTTGTACGCCCGCGTCGGCCGCCTGCTCGGCCAGCCGCCAGCCGTAGCGCAGCGCCGACTCGACCTGCTCGCCGGCCAGCGCCGGCTGGGTCTCCATCGGGGCGGCGGCCGGCGTGTCCACGACCTGGAGGCTCGCGCCCGCCTCGGCGGCCAGCCGGGCCAGCGCGCCCCGGCCGGCGCGGGCCTGCGCGGCGCGGCGTGCCGACTCGCCGGCGACGGTGCCGGCGGACGCGCCGCCCGCGTGGTCGCCGTTGAGCAGCAGCACCCGTACCGAACCCCAGGCGGACGGGGTCGACGTGCCCTGCGTGGCGGCCGCGAAGCCGACCACCCGGTCCAGGACGCCCAGCCCGGCGCCCGGCACGTCGAGGCTGGCCAGCCGGTCCACCGCCTGCGGGCCCGCGTACTCGTCGGGCATCGGCAGCTCCATGCCCGGCTGGATGACCAGTCCGGTGGCCACCATCGGCAGCGCCATCGTCGGCGCGGCCCAGGGGTTGCCGGGCTCCTGGTTCGGCGCGACCGGCGGGGTGTGGGTCAGCACCTCGGGGAGCTGCACCTCGGGCGTGGGCTCGGTGTCACCCAGGCTGGGGGTGGCCGGGCCCGGGGTGCCCAGCTCGCTGGCGACGGCGTGTCTCCCGGTCGCGGCCACCGGCGTGGACGGCGCCGAGGTGGCGACCGCTGCCGGCTTCAACCAGGCGGGCTGGCCGGCGAGCACCAGCACCACGGCGTCGCAGGCGTCCGCGACCGCGCGGTTGGCCGCGCCGAGCGCGTCGGCGAACGCCCGCCCCAGCGGGGTCGTCGGCACCAGCGACAGTCCCACCTCGGGGCTGACCAGCACCACCCGCGCCGTGCAGGCCCGGATCGCCTCGGCCAGCTCGGCGATCGTGGCCACGTCGTCGGCGGGCTGGTGCTCCGGGTCGAGCAGCACGGTCACCCAGCCGCCCAGGTCGTCGACGAGCAGCGTCTCGTTCGGCTCGGCGGACGCGAGCACGTCCGCCAACCGTCGCGGCTCCCCGGCGGTCTCCTCGGTGGTCCAGCTACCCGGGCGTCGGGCGCGGTGCGTCGCCAGTCGGGTGGCCCACTCGGTGTCCTCCGGGTCGCCCTCGGGCGCGGTGGCGACGTAGCGGACCACCGGCGCGTCGGCGACCAGGGACTCGGCGAACTCGGACTTGCCGGACCGGATGCCGCCGAGCACCAGGACCGTGTTCCACCCGTCAACGGACATGCCCGTACCTTAAGGCCGCCCGGGGTCGCTCTGCCTGCCGGCCCGGCGCTCGCGCGACGGGTGAGGGGCCGTCGCGCGTCGGGCCGACTACGCTGGCGGGGGTTCGTCCCACCGGGACTTCAGCGGCGAGGGGAGACGCGGCATGGCGTGGAGCTGGCGGTACGAGGGCACGGACGGCCAGACGGTCGAGGGACCGGCGGAGTCGTTCGGCAGCCAGGCCGACGCCGAATCCTGGATCGGTCAGACCTGGCGTGAACTCGCGGCGTCCGGCGTCACCTCGGTCGCGCTCGTGGAGGACGACCGGGTGGAGTACCGGATGAGCCTGCTGCCCACGGCCGAGTGATGGCGTACGACCGGCCGGGCGACAAGCTGGTGCTCGGCGTGCCCAGCGCGGCGTTCCGGCCCAGCCCGGTCTTCCTCGGCCTGGTCGCGCTCTTCGTGGCCAGCGGGGCGCTGGCCTGGAACGGCTACGGCAGCGTCCGCTTCGACGTGTTCCTGTTCGTGGTCTCCGGCTGGCTGGTGTCGCTGTGCCTGCACGAGTACGCCCACGCGGTCGTCGCCTACCGGGCCGGTGACCGGGACATCGCCCACCGTGGCTACCTGACGCTCAACCCGTTCAAGTACACCCACCCGCTGCTGTCGATCGTGCTGCCGGTGGTGGTGGTGCTGCTCGGCGGCATCGGCCTGCCCGGCGGCGCGGTGTGGGTGGACCGGCACGCCATACCGGGGCGGCTGCGGCACACCCTGGTGAGCCTCGCCGGCCCGGCGACAAACGTGCTGTTCACGTTGCTGCTGGTGCTCGCGGTACGACTCGGCGCGACCTCGGGCGGCCCGGTCGAGTTCTGGGCCGGGGTGGCGCTGCTGGCGTTCCTGCAACTCACCGCGAGCGTGCTCAACCTGCTGCCGGTGCCCGGCCTGGACGGCGGCAACATGATCCAGCCGTGGCTGAATCCACAGTGGCGCAGGATGTACGACCTGTTCGCCCCGTACGGCTTCATCCTGCTCTTCGCGCTGCTGTGGAACCCGCGCATCGGCGGCTGGTTCTTCGACGCGGTCTTCGCGGTCGGTGACCTGCTCGGCCTGCCGTCCTGGCTGTACGCCACCGGGCTCGACCTGATCCGTTTCTGGCAGAGCTGAGCTGTCCGGCCCGGCCCGAGGCGGCTGAGCTGACCCGGCCCGTGCGGCTGACCGGTCCGGTCGGCGCGAACCTGTCGCGCCGACCGGACCGGACCCACGTCAGGGCCGCTGTGCGGGAGACTCGGTCTTCGCCGCGTCTCGCTCCACGACCGGTTCGACGATGTCGTCGATGGCCTTGAGCAGCTCGGCGTCGAGCGTGACCCCGGCCGCCTTCACGTTGTCGTGCACCTGCTCGGGGCGGGACGCGCCGATGATCGCCGACGAGACGTTCGGGTTCTGCAGCACCCACGCCACGGCGAGCTGGGCCATGCTCAGCCCGGCCTGCTCGGCGAGCGGCTTGAGCTGCTGCACCCGGGTGAGCACGTCGTCGTTCATGAACCGGGCGATGAAGTTCGCGCCCGACTTCTCGTCCGTGGCGCGGGAGCCGGCGGGCGGCGGCTGCCCCGGCAGGTACTTGCCGGAGAGCACACCCTGCGCCATCGGCGACCAGACGATCTGACCGATGCCCAGCTCCTCGCTGGCCGGTACGACCTCGGCCTCGATGACCCGCCACAGCATCGAGTACTGGGGTTGGTTGGAGACCAGCGGAACGTGCAGCTCCCGGGCGAGCGGGTGGGCGGCGCGCAGCTGCTCGGCGGTCCACTCGGAGACGCCGATGTAGTGGGCCTTGCCGGAGTGCACGACGTCGGCGAACGCCTCCATCGTCTCCTCCAGCGGCGTGCTGTAGTCGTACCGGTGGGCCTGGTAGAGGTCCACGTAGTCGGTACGCAGCCGGCGCAGCGAGCCGTTGATCGACTCCATGATGTGCTTGCGGGACAGGCCACGGTCGTTGCGACCCGGCCCGGTCGGCCAGTAGACCTTGGTGAAGATCTCCAGGCCCTCGCGACGCTCGCTCTCCAGCGCCCGGCCGAGCACGTCCTCGGCCCGGGTGCCGGCGTACACGTCGGCGGTGTCGAAGGTGGTGATCCCCGCGTCGAGGGCGGCCCGCACACACGCGAACGCCGCGTCCTCCTCGACCTGAGAACCGTGGGTGATCCAGTTGCCGTACGAGATCTCGCTGACCATCAGGCCGGAACGGCCCAGGTGTCGGAATTCCATGTCCCGACCCTAACTCCGGTGGATCACGATCGCCGAGTGGCGGCTCAGAGCACGGGATTGGCGTCGGTCAACAGTCGGTCGATCTCCTCCAGCACCGCCCCGCGATCGGGATGCACCAGGTCGATCAGTGACGCGCCACGACGGTCCAGCGCGCCCCACCGACCGCCGCCGCTGACGAGGAACGCCACCGGGTGGATGACCACCACCGGGTACGACGGTGGCACCAGCACCGTGCCTGTGCGATCCACCACACCGCGCCGGCCGGCCACGTCGAAGACCGCGAGACCCTCCTCGGTGAAGCCGTCGACCGGCCCCGCGTCGGTCAACTCGGTGACGAAGGCGTGGTAGCGGGTCGGCACCACGATCCGTCCGGTCCGGTCGACCGCCCCCCAGCCCTCGCGCTTCACCGGGGCCAGTCCGCGGCGGAACGGTCGTACGTCGGCGAAGTTCGGCGGGACCTGCACCGCGCCCGTCGGGTCGATCGCCGTCCACCCGCCGTCGGTGACCACCCAGGCCAGACCGTCACTGAACGGACGCACCGCCCGGTACGACGGCGGGATCACCGTCGTACCCAACATGTTGATCAGCGACCACCGGTCGGTGTCCGGCCGCCGGACCCAGGCGAGCCCGTCGTGGAACGGCTGCGCCTCCGCGTACCGGGCGGGAACGGCAACGTTCCCGGCCTGGTCGGTGTAACCCCACAGCGGCCCGTCGCGGTCCGGCTGCGGGGGCCGGTCACGGTCGAGCACCTCGTCCCGACCCCGGGGGTACGGCCCGAAGCCGTCCGCCGCTCGCACGGTGACCGCGTCGAGGGCCACCCGCACCCGGTCCAGCAGTTCGGCGTCGGCCGCGCCGCGCAGATCGAGCGCCCGCTCGAAGTGGTGGCAGGCCTCCATCAGGCGGCCCTGGTCGTAACAACAGCGTCCGGCGTGCTCGTGCAGGGCGGCGCGCAACCGGTCGGGCAGCTCGACCGAGTTGGCCTCGGTGAAGAGCTGGTCGGCCTCGGCGAAGTCACCCCGCCACCGCAGCACGTGCGCCAGCCGCGCCTGCGCGAGCGCGGTCCGGCGCAGCTCACCGGTGGCCTCCGCGTACGTGAGGGCGAGGCGTCCGTCGGCCAACGCGTCGTCGAGGTCGCCGAGGATCCGCGAGGCCACCGCCCGGAGGCTGAGCAGCCGCGCGCGGGCCCGGTTGTCGATGGCCGTACCCAACTTCTCGGTCAGCCGCCGCCGGATGGCCCGCATGCCGTCCGGCTCGGTCAGCTCCTCGCGCAGGGTCACCGGGTCCAGCCGCCAGCGGTAGGCGGCCAGGACCTGCTCCGGGTCGCCCTCGTCGGACAGCGACGGACGCACCGGCCCGGTCGCCGTGCCCGGCGGCGCCGACACGGGCGCGTCCGCCTCGGACGGGTCACGCGGCCCGGGAATGACGACGGCCGGTACGGCAGACACGGCTTCTGCGGAGGCGGTTTCTGCGGAGGCGATCTCTGCGGGGGCGGCTTCTGCGGGGGCGATCTCTGCGGGGGCGGCTTCTGCGGTGACGGGTGGCGCGGGAGGGGTCGGGGACGCCGCTGGCGGCCCGGAGGCGGGCTCGGGGGCGACCGGCGTGGTAACCGGTTCGGTGGCGACGGGTGGCGCGGGCACGGGTTCCGCCGCAGCCCGTGGCGGGGGAGGGGGCTCGGGGGCGGCCGGTGCTGTGGTGGGTTCGGGGGCGGCGGGTGGTCCGGAGACGGGCTTGACGACGGCGGGCGGTGCGAAGGCTGGTTCGGGCGCGGGCGACGCGTAGGTGGGTTCCGGTGCGACATCGGATGTGGAGGGTGCCGTGGTGGCGCCCGCCACCATGCCGTCCGCCGTGCCCTCTGCCGTGCTCTCCGGCACGGGAACGGGTTCAGGCGCGGCGGCGGGTGGTGCGGAAGTGGGCGCCGCAAAGGCGGTCGTGGGTGTGGCCGGCGGTGCCGACACGGGCGTGGCCGGTGGTGCCGACACGGGTGTGGCCGGTGGTGCCGACACGGGTGTGGCCGGTGGTGCCGACACGGGTGTGGCCGGTGGTGCCGACACGGGTGTGGCCGGTGTGCTTGCCGCGACGGAGTCCGCGTCGACGGGCCACTTCGTTGCGGGCTCGGGTGTCGTGCGATCCGCCTCGGTCGACGGCGCGGGCTCCGCGTCGGTGCCCGGCGTGGCGGTCGACGGGTCTGCGGCGTTCGGCCCGCGCGACGACGACGGCCGGTCCGACGATTCCCGGCCGGCGGCACCGTCGACGGGCGGCGTGCTTCTGCGGGCGGCCACCTCGTCGGGGTCGTCCGCGGTGGACTCGCTCTGCCACTCCGACGGCTCGCCGGAGACCGGGCGGCGATCCCTGGCGGCTGCGCCGTCGGTCGTCAGCGGCTCGCGGCTGCTGGTGTCGCCCAGGTCGTCCGACCAGGCGGGCGGCGCGACCGCAGTGGACTCCGCCGCCGGACCGGACACGGGGTCCATCCCGGTCGGGGTCGGCTCGGCAGCGGGCGTCGCGTCGTCGACCAGCTCGCCGGACCAGGATGGACGCCCGGCGTCGACCGGCCCGATCGGCGGCGCGGAGACGGGCCGCGCGGCGGCGGGCGGCGCGGAGACCGGCGGCGCGGAGACCGGGAGCGCGGAGACCGACGCCGCGACGGCCTCGCCAGCGTCGGGTCGCTGGTCGGTGGCCGGGCGGTCGACCAGCGGTTCGGTCGACGCGATCGTGCCGTGCGGGTCCCCGGTCCCGGGTGGTGGCCCTGCCGGTACGTCGACGAGGGCCCGGTCCTCGGCCGTGGCGGCGGCCGTCGACGCCTTGTCGGTTGTCGGCGGCACGGCCTGATCGGGCTCGACCGGTTGGGTGCCGGGGCTGAACCAGGCATCGGGCCCCCGCACCGGTGCCGCCGCCGGCTCCGGGCTAACTGGCGCGGACGTCTCGGTGGGCGTCGGAGGCACGTAGCGACGCGGCACCCCCGGGGCGACCGGGAGTGACGGCTCGGCGTCGGGTGTGGAGGACCTCGGCGTCGCTGGGGTGGCGGGCGGTTCCGGTCGCCGCCAGGTCGGTGGCGGCGCGACCGGCGGGCGGCTGTCCGGGCCGGGGTAACGCGGCGCGGTGGTGGGCCGGGCGTCCGCGGTCGGCGCGGCTTCGGTAGGTCGCTGCTCGGGCCGGGGCGGCGACGCCGACTGTTCGTCCGCCGACGGGGGTTCCACCGGGGCGGGCAGGAACTCCACCCGGAGCCGCGCGGCCGGTGGACCGGAGATCGGAGCGTCCACAGCCGGCGAGACCGGCAGGCCCGACACCGGCCGGTCGTACTCCGGCCGGTTGTACTCCGGCCGGCCGGACGAGGTGGGCGGTCGCCGTTCGTGGTCGGCGGGCGCGGGGGAGACGGGCGTCGCCGACAGCGGTTCCTCCCACCCGGCGGCGGGGGAGACAGGCCGGTCCCGCCCGCGAGCGGCGGGGGACACAGGTGCGTCCCGTCCGGGGGCGGCGGGGGAGACGGGCGCGTCCCGTCCGGGGGCGGCGGGGGAGACGGGCCGGTCCGACGGCAGCCGGTCGGTGCCCGGCGCGGCCGGGGAGACGGGTGTGGGCGGGACCGGGGTGGCCCGACTGTAGGTGGGTGACGCGCTCGCGGCGGGGCGGACCGGCCGCTCGTCGTACCGGCCAGGCTCCGTCGCTGGCCGTGCGGGGGCGGTCGGCGGCCGCGACCCCACGCGCGGCTCGGTGTCGCGGTACGGCTCGGGCCGGTAGCCCGGCTCCCGGGTACGGTCCGGATGCACCGGGCCGGGCGCCGGCCAGGGCAGGCCGCCACCCGAGCGGGGCTCGCGGTAGGCCTCGTCGCGGCGGGTCTCTTCGCGGTACGGCTCCGGTCGGGCCGTCTCGCGCGGACGACGGTCCGGGTACGCCTCGGCGCGCGCTGCCGCCTCGCGGGGTTGCTGGCGGTGCGGTTCGACGTCGGGACGGCGGCGGTCGTCGTCGCGGCGGGGCTGCTGCTGCGGCGCGTCCGTTTCGGGGCGGCGTCGCCGTCCGCCCTCGGAGGTCTGGGGCGGCCCGTACATCTCGTCCGGGCGGCGCTGCCACTCGCCGGACCCGCCGGGGCCAGCCTCCACCCGGGACCGCTCGTCGGCACCGCCGCGCTCCGGCCGGCGGGCGTCGTCGGGCCGGCGCTCCGCACGGCGGACCTCGTCGTCCGGCCAGCGATCCGACCGGCGGGCTTCGTCGGGGCGACGGTCGGGCTGGCCGTCGGCCCGGTAGCGGTTGCGGCTGTCGATGGGCGCCCACTGGCCGGCGCCTTCGGCGGCCCAGCCGTCAGTCGGGCGGCTCTCGGGGTTCCGGGTCGGCCGGACGCCGTACCCGTCGCCGGGCTGCCGGTCGTGGGCGGCGGCCGGCCGCTCCGACGTGCCGCGTCGGCGCGGTGGCTCGTCGGGTTCGGACACCCATCCCGAGTCACCACGGGGGGCCGGGGAGTAGGGCCCGGGGGAGACCGGCGGTGACGTCGGGTACGCCCGGTCCCGGTCGGTCGGCTCGGGTCGGTGTCGGCGGTTGTCGTACCCATCGGAAGCGGGCTGCTCGCGGTGCCACGCGGCCTCCCGGCCGGGTGCCCGGTCGTCGCCGGGGCGTCGGTCGGACCAGGCGGTACGGCGGTCCGACTCGGGCGAGCGGCGCTCCTCGCGCCGGGGCGGCTCGGGGAGCGGCCGGCGGTACGGCTCATGGTCGTAGTACGCGGGCTCGGAGCGGCCGTGTCGCGACGAGTCGGGCGTCCGCTCGTCGCCGCGCGGCCAGCCGTAGGACTGGTCCGGCTCGTCGTCCGTCCGCCACCGGCCCTCGGGTTCGGCCGGAGGTTCGTCGGCCCAGGAGCGGCCGAGGTAGGTGCCGTCCGGGCGGGTCGGCGCGAGCGGGGGGACCTCGGCACGACCCACCGCGCTCGCCCGACCGCGCGGGGGCGGGGACTGGTGGGTGGCGCCGATGTCACCGGGGTAGCGCTGGCCGGGGAACTGGGGTTGCCATTCGGTGGTCGGTTCGACCACCCAGGACGGTTCGTTGGGATCCCGCCACCGGTCGGTGTACCGGCCGTTCATCCGTCGAGCCCGTCGCCACACCCGACCGTTCGGCCGCTCCCCGTCGACGGTGAGGTGGCGCTCCTGTCCCGCTGGCCGTTGGGCGTCCGGTCGCCGCCTGCCACGCTCCGGTGGCCGGCTCGCGTCCGCTCGCTCACGGCGTTGTCACCTCGTTGCACATTGTCGCGCTGGGGCCTCGCGTGCCGGTTGGGTCGCCCGGTTCCGGCAGGGCGTGGCTGCGGATGGAGGGTAACGGCGCGGGCTCGTTCACCGCCACTGTGGCAGCGCCCACGAGCGCAAACGTTATCCGATGGTTCCGGACATTTAGGTCGATAACCGAATCTGACCTTTGACGATACCCCACCCGCCGCCCCAACGGACCGGAGCGCCGGGTCAGGGATGCTCCATGACGAGGACGGCGAACGTCCCGGGGACCAGCGCCTCGTACCGGTGTGGCAGGTCGCCGGGGAACGTCGCGTAGTCGCCCGGGCCGAGGTCGACCACGTCGCTCTCGGGGCCCACCCGCAGCCGTCCGGCGGCCACCACCACATGCTCCACGCTGTGCGGCGTGTGTCCGTCCGCCTCCCGGACCGCTCCCGGCTCCAGCTCGATCAGGTAGATGTCCCGACGTACCCGCGACGTTCCGGCGCTGAGCAGCGTCCCGGTGAAGTCGGCCCGCTCGGAGCGGACCCGGGGGCCCTCGCCGGCACGAATCACCCGAAGGTTGTCGGCCACCGGCTCCACGAGCCGGCTGAACGGCACGCCCAGCGCCACGCCGATCGCCCACAGCGTCTCCACGCTCGGGTCACCGGTCCCCGACTCCAGCGCCGAGAGCGTGGACTCGGGCGTCCCCGCCCGCGCGGCCAGCTCGGTCAGCGAGACACCGGCCCGCTCGCGTTCGCGGCGCAGGGCGGCGGCGACGCTGGCCGATGGTTCTCCGGGCATGCGTGTTCGCTCCACTGGATCATCGTTCGCGGTCACGAACAACGGGGGCCTGTTCACCGTGCGGGACTACGCGCACGGTACAACGAACGGCAACCGCCCGACGTCCTTTGCCACCAACGCGGCCAGAGCGGGTGTCCCGGCGACGGGTCGCCGGGATCAGACCTTGTCGCCGAGCTTGACCGCGGGCGCCGGAGTGCGCATCCGCCGGAAGGTGATCGACCGCATCACGGCGTAGAGGTAGAGCGAGCCCATCCGCTGGTCGGTCTTCGGGAAACGCTGCCGGACCAACTTGCTGATCTTGCGGCAGATCAGCACCGAGTCGACGACCACGCCGAGGGCCAGGGCGCCCCAGAGCACGTTGGAGATCAACCGGACCACCGGCGGCATCGCGGCGTTCGAGCCGATCAGCACGATCAGCGCGCCGCCGAAGAACCAGGTGCCGACGGTACGACGGGAGTCGACCACGTTGCGCGCCAGCAGCCGCTCCGGGCCCCGGTCGCGCGGGCCACCCTCGCGGCGGAAGTCGGCGGCGGCCTCGGCGCGCAGTTGACGACGCCGTTCCCGCTCCTCCTCCTTGGTGAGGGGGCGGCTCGGGCCGGCCGGACGCCGGCCGACCGTGGGCCGCTTCGGCGTCTCCCGACCCTTGGCCGGGGTGTAGCCCCGGGAACGGTCGGCGGTCTCCTCGGGGGTCACCGAGGTGACGGCCTCGTCGACGAGGTCGGTGGACTTGCGGCGAAAGAGCGACGGCACGCGGCAAGGGTAGCCAACGGTCCGTGCCCGGTGCACATCGCGGTGCAACGGGCCGACGGCTCCAGGTCGCAGCGCGACCTGGAGCCGTCGGGATCGAACGCTTGGTGCGGGAGGTTACGGGCGCTCGGCGTGCGCGCCCAGGTCGGCGAGCTTCGCCTCGAAGTCCTCGTAGCCCCGGTTGATCAGGTCGACGCCGTACACCCGGGAGGTGCCTTCGGCCGCGAGCGCCGCGATCAGGTGGCTGAACCCGGCCCGCAGGTCCGGGATGACCAGGTCGGCGGCGTGCAGCTTGCTCGGCCCGGCGATCACCGCGGAGTGCTTGAAGTTGCGCCGGCCGAAGCGGCACGGGGTGCCGCCGAGGCAGTCCCGGTAGACCTGGATGTTGGCGCCCATCGAGTTCAGCGCCTCGGTGTAGCCGAGCCGCTGCTCGTAGACCGTCTCGTGCACGATCGACAGGCCACGGGCCTGGGTCAGCGCCACGACCAGCGGCTGCTGCCAGTCGGTCATGAAGCCCGGGTGCACGTCGGTCTCCAGCGCCACGGCGTTCAGCTCGCCGCCCGGGTGCCAGAAGCGGATGCCGCCCTCCTGGCCCGGGTCGCCCAGCTTCGGCGCGCGGGCGTCGGTGACCTCGTACTCGCCACCGACGGACCGGAAGATGTTCAGGAAGGTCATCATGTCGGCCTGCTGGGCACCGAGGACCTCGACGTGACCACGGGTGGCCAACGCGGCGGCGGCCCAGCTCGCGGCCTCGATCCGGTCCGGGATCGGCCGGTGGGTGTACCCGTGCAGCTTCGGCACGCCCTGGATCTCGATCACCCGGTCGGTGTGGACCTTGATGATCGCGCCCATCTTCTGCAGGATGCAGATCAGGTCGATGATCTCCGGCTCGACGGCGGCGTTGCGCAGCTCGGTGACGCCCTCGGCCATGACCGCGGTCAGCAGCACCTGCTCGGTGGCGCCGACGCTCGGGTACGGCAGGGCGAACTTGGTGCCGTGCAGCCCGTTCGGCGCGGACAGGTGCAGCCCCTCGGGCCGCTTGTCGACGGTCGCGCCGAACTCCCGCAGCGCCTGCAGGTGGAAGTCGATCGGTCGCGGGCCGATGTGGCAGCCGCCCAGGTCCGGGATGAACGCGTGGCCGAGACGGTGCAGCAGCGGCCCGCAGAACAGGATCGGGATCCGGCTCGAACCGGCGTGCACGTTGATCTGGTCGGTGCTGGCGCTCTCCACGTTCGCGGGGTCGAAGACGAGTTCACCGTCCTCGGCGCCGTCGGTCACCTTGACGCCGTGCAGACCGAGCAGACCCCGGACCACCTCGACGTCGCGGATCTTCGGCACGTCGAACAGCCGGCTCGGGCTGTCGCCCAGCAGTGCGGCGACCATCGCCTTCGAAACCAGGTTCTTCGCGCCGCGCACGCGGATCCGCCCTTCGAGCGGAGTGCCTCCATGCACGACCAGGACGTCGTCGGTCAACGCAACCTCCAGCGCTTCGGTGCTGCTGTGTTGATGGTGGGGAGCGTGAACCTTGTCGCTACCCCGGATGCGGCCATATCGAAACGGCCCGCTCGCGTCGTCGCTCCGGCAGCATAGCCCTCGGTGACGAAAAAGGACTCGGTCAGACCGGCGTGTGTGGCATTAATCGGTGATCCGGCACTTTTGTGTACCAGGGACGTCACGGATCGTGGTCATGCGCCGGGCAGAGCGAGCATCTGGTCCAGCGCCACCCGCGCGTGGTGGGCGGTGTCGGCGTCCACCGTGATCTGGTTGACCACCCGGCCCGCGACCAGCTCCTCCAGCGCCCACACCAGGTGCGGCAGGTCGATCCGGTTCATCGTCGAGCAGTAGCAGACCGCCTTGTCGAGGAACATGATCTGCTTGTCCGGGTGGGCCAGGGCCAGCCGGCGGACCAGGTTCAGCTCGGTGCCCAGCGCCCACGCCGAGCCGGCCGGCGCCGCCTCGATGGTCTTGATGATGTACTCGGTCGAGCCGACGTGATCGGCGGCGGTGACCACCTCGTGCCGGCACTCCGGGTGGACCAGCACGTTGACGCCCGGCACCCGCCCCCGTACGTCGTTGACGCTGTCCAGCGTGAACCGGCCGTGCACCGAGCAGTGCCCCCGCCAGAGGATCATCTTGGCGTCGCGCAGCTGCTCCGGCGTGAGCCCGCCACCGGGCTTGTGCGGGTCGTAGAGCACGCAGTCGTCCAGCGACAGGCCCATCTCCAGCACCGCCGTGTTGCGGCCCAGGTGCTGGTCCGGAAGGAAGAGCACCTTCTGACCCTGCTCGAACGCCCAGTCCAGGGCGCGCTTGGCGTTGGACGAGGTGCAGACCACGCCGCCGTTGCGCCCCACGAAGCCCTTGATGTCCGCCGACGAGTTCATGTACGTCACCGGCACGGTGTCGCCCGCGATGCCCAGCTCGGTCAGCGTGTCCCAGGCGGCCTCGACCTGACCCAGCACGGCCATGTCCGCCATCGAGCAGCCGGCCGCCAGGTCGGGAAGGATCACCCGCTGGGTGCCGGTGGTGAGGATGTCGGCGCTCTCGGCCATGAAGTGCACGCCGCAGAAGACGATGTACTCCGCCTCCGGACGGGCCGCCGCCTCCCGGGCCAGCTTGAACGAGTCACCGGTCACGTCGGCGAACTGGATCACCTCGTCGCGCTGGTAGTGGTGCCCCAGCACGAAGACCTTGCTGCCCAGCTTCGCCTTCGCCGCCGTGGCGCGGGCCACCAGGTCGGGATCGCTGGGCGCCGGCAGGTCGCCCGGACACTCGACGCCGCGCTCGGTGTCGGGGTCGCTGCCCCGGCCGAGCAGCAGCAGAGCCGTCGCCGTGTTGGAGGGTTCCACCCAGGTCGAAGTCACGTAGCCCATGGTCCCACAGCACGAGCGCGCCGCAGCTCCGCTCGGTGTGTGCTGCCACACTGCTCGCCATGCGCGTGCTGCTCTGCCCGGACAAGTTCGCCGGCACCCTGTCCGCACCGGAGGTGGCCGCCGCGGTCGCCGCCGGTTGGCGCACCGTCACCGACACGGATGACCTGCTGATCCGGCCCCTCGCCGACGGCGGGCCGGGCTTTGTCCAGGTGCTCGCCGAAGCGCTCGGCGGCCGGCGGCTGCCGGTGTCGACGGTCGATCCGCTGGGCCGCCCGGCGGCGGGTGAGATCCTGCTCACCGCCGACGGCACGACCGCCTACCTGGAGAGCGCCCAGGCGTGCGGACTGCACCTGCTCGCCGCCGACGAGCGCGACCCGAAGGCCGCCACGTCGTACGGGCTGGGACTGCTGGTGGCCGCCGCCGTGGAGAGCGGGGCCCGGACGGTGGTGATCGGGCTGGGCGGCTCCGCCACCAACGATGCCGGCGCGGGCATGCTCGCCGCGCTGGGCGCGACTCCGCTGGACGGGACCGGCGCGGCGTTGCCGTACGGCGGAGCCGCGCTGGCCGCGGTCGACGCGCTGGACGGCGTACCCCGGTTGCGGGACGCCCTGCTGGTCGCCGCCACCGACGTGGACAACCCGCTGCTCGGCCTGCACGGCGCGAGCAACGTCTTCGGTCCGCAGAAGGGCGCCGACCGGGCCGACGTGCTGCTGCTCGACGCCGCCCTGGAACGCTTCGCGGCGGTGCTGGAACGGGACCTGCCCGGCTGCCCGGCGGGCCTGGGCGCGCTGCCCGGCGGTGGGTCGGCCGGCGGTCTGGGCGCAGCCGTCCTCGCGCTCGGCGGCACCGTTGAGTCCGGTATCGGGCTGGTCACCCGCGCCAACCGGCTGGACGCCGCCCTGGACACCGTCGACCTGGTGATCACGGGGGAGGGGTCCTTCGACCACCAGTCGCTGCGCGGCAAGGTCGTCGCCGGGGTGGCCGGGGCCGCCCGGGACCGTGGGGTGCCCTGCGTGGTGGTCGCTGGCCAGGTCAGCACCGGTCGGCGGGAGGCCGCCTCGGCCGGGGTGACCGACGCCTACAGCCTGGTGGAGCACTTCGGCGGCGAGGAGACCGGCGGGCTCGCCGCAGCGCTGAGCCGCCCCGCCGACGGGCTGCGCGAACTGGGCGCCCGGCTGGCCCGGCAGTGGAGCCGCTGAGCGCGCGCCCCCGTCCCACCTGGGCCGGGTGCCCGCCACGCGGGTACGTCCGGCCGGGGCGGCGTACCATCGGAACCGGACCACAACCGGGAATCACTGGACGGCGTACGACGTTGGCCAGTGCGTCCGGACCCAAAACCGCGCAGGGAGACTTCCACGTGACCACGCCAGCGCAGACCGAGTCGACCGAGGCCCAGGCCCCTACTTCCGTCGTCCTCACCGACGTCGCGGCGCAGAAGGTCAAGGCCCTGATCGAGCAGGAGGGCCGCGACGACCTGCGGCTCCGGGTCGCGGTGCAGCCGGGCGGCTGCTCCGGCCTGCGGTACCAGCTCTTCTTCGACGAGCGGTCGCTCGACGGTGACGTCGTCACCGACTTCGGTGGCGTCGAGGTCGTCGTCGACCGAATGAGCGCCCCCTACCTGTCCGGCGCGACGATCGACTTCGCCGACCGGATCGACGCCCAGGGCTTCACCATCGACAACCCCAACGCGGGCAACTCCTGCGCCTGCGGCGACTCGTTCAACTGAGTCACGCACCACACCAGCGATGACGGGGCCGTCCCTTTCGGGGCGGCCCCTTCGTCGTGACGAGCTGGTTGCCGTCGCCCGACGGACCGGACACGCCCCGGTTACCGGGCCGGTAGGCTGACCGCGCCCCGCTCCCGACCCTGAGGTTGACATGAAGATCGCCGTGACCGGCTCGATCGCCACCGATCACCTGATGAGCTTCCCGGGTCGCTTCGCCGACCAGCTCATCGCCGATCAGCTGCACAAGGTTTCGCTCTCCTTCCTGGTGGACGACCTGGTGCTGCGCCGCGGTGGGGTGGCGGCGAACATCTCCTTCGGCATGGGGCAGCTCGGGCTGCGTCCGGTGCTGCTCGGGGCGGTCGGCGCGGACTTCGCCGACTACCGCTCCTGGCTGGAGCGGCACGGCGTGGACTGCGACTCCGTGCACGTCAGTGAGGTGGCGCACACCGCGCGGTTCGTCTGCACCACCGACACCGACATGTGCCAGATCGCCTCGTTCTACGCGGGCGCCATGAGCGAGGCGCGCAACATCGAACTGGCCCCGGTCGCCGACCGGCTCGGCGGGCTGGACCTGGTGCTGGTCAGCGCCAACGACCCGGAGGCGATGCTGCGGCACTCGGCCGAGTGCCGCACCCGCGGGTACGCGTTCGCCGCCGACCCCTCCCAGCAGCTCGCCCGGATGCCCGGCGAGGACGTGGTGGCGCTGATCGAGGGCGCCGAGTACCTCATGACCAACGACTACGAGAAGTCGCTGCTGCAGAGCAAGGCGCAGCTCAGCGACGAGCAGTTGCTGGACCTGGTGAAGGTGCGGGTCACCACGCTGGGCAAGGACGGCGTCGAGATCGCCGGTCGGGGCATCGACCCCATCCACGTACCCATCGCCCGGGAGATCCGGGCCGTCGACCCCACGGGTGTCGGCGACGGCTTCCGGGCCGGTTTCTTCACCGCGCTCTCCTGGGGTCTTGGCCTGGAGCGGGCCGCCCAGGTCGGCTCGCTGCTGGCCACGCTCGTCCTGGAGACGGTCGGCACCCAGGAGTACGACGTACGCCGCGACCTGTTCGTCAAGCGCCTCGCCGAGTCCTACGGCGACGTGGCGGCAGAAGAGATCCGCCCCCACCTCCTCCCGTAACCCTCACCCTCACCCTGACCCTGACCCCGACCCCGCGCCGATCTTGCACTTTGTGTCGCCGTTTCGCGGCTTGTGTCCGCTCTTGTCGGCACCGAAAGGCAAGATCGCCGGGGAGGGGGGTGGGGGTTAGTGGGTGCGGCGGATGTCGTAGGCGGGGCCTTCGGGGCCTGTTAGGGCGCCCAGGTACTCCTGGCCGCGCATGCGGCACCACGCCGGGAGGTCGACCGCCGCCGCCGGGTCGTCGGCCAGCACCCGGACGACCGTGCCGACCGGCACCTGCGGCATCCGCCGGGCCGCCGCGATCACCGGCAGCGGGCAGCGCTGACCCCGGCAGTCGATCACCTCGTCCGGCATCGTCACAGCCCGACCACCCCGGCGTCGGCCCGCAGGCCGGCGACGATCCCGGGCAGCTCGGTGAGGAACCGCTCGACGTCCTCGTCGCTGGTGTCCCGGTGCAGACTGACCCGCACGTTGCCGTGCGAGAGCACCCCCATCGCCTCCAGCACGTGCGACGGCCGCAGCGTGGACGACGTGCAGGACGAACCGGACGACACCGCGAACCCCCGTCGGTCCAGCGCGTGCAGCAACGTCTCGCCGTCCACGTACAGGCAGGAGAACGTCACCAGGTGCGGCAGGCGCAGCACCGGGTCGCCGACCACCTCCACGTCGGGCACCTCCGCCGCGACCCGCGCCCGGATCCGATCCACCAGCGGGGACAGCCGGGCCGCCTCGGCGGCCGCGTCGGCCGCCGCCGCGCGCAGGCTCGCCGCCGCCGCCACCACCGCGGGCAGGTTCACCACCCCGGGGGTACGGCCACCCTCCCGCTCGTCGGCCGGCCATGGCGACTCCCAGCGGGTGCCCTTGCGCACCGCCAGCAACCCCACCCCGGGTGGCCCGCCCCACTTGTGGGCGCTGGCGCTGAGCACCGACCAGCCGGCCGGCAGCGGCACCCGTCCGACCGACTGCGCCGCGTCGACGTACAGCGGAACCCCGGCGTCCGCGCAGACGGCCGCCGCCTCGGCGACCGGCTGCACGGTGCCCACCTCGTGGCTGGCGCTGATCAGCGCCGCCAGCGCGACCCCGGGAGCGCCGACGGCGTCCGACCAGCCGGTCAGGTCCAGCCGGCCCATCCGGTCGACAGGTACGGCGGTGGCGGCGCCGCCGGCCGCGACGTGCCGCTCGGCGGCGTGCAGGACGGCGGAGTGCTCGATCGCCGAGTGCACCAGCGTCGCCCCGACCCGACGCCGTCCCGCGAGCGCGCCGAGCACTGCGCCGTGGGCTGCGGTCGTACCGCTGGGGGTGAAGGACAGCTCGTCGGCGCGGACGCCGAGCGTCTGCGCGGCGGCCTCGCGGGCGGCGTCGAGCAGTTGGCGCGCGCGGCGTGCCTGGCCGTAGAGCTTCCCCGGGTCGGCCCAGCCGTCCTCCAGGGCAGCCAGCAGCGCCTGCCGGGCGACCGGATGCAGCGGCGCGGCCGTCGCTGCGTCCAGGTACACCGAAGAGGCGCTCACGGCGCCGCCTTCTGCTCGCGACTGCGGGGCTCGCAACCCCGGCTCACTCCTCGCACTCACGGGTCCCCACGCTATCGCGACGTTATGCCCAGGATCCCCCCGATGGGGGCGGACAGTGACCCCACCACGGCCGAGTCCGTCATGGTCGAGTAATCTGCGACCGTCGGTGACGCCTTTGCCGCCGGTGCTGACGAACGACGCACCGCGGCGCGCTAGGGAGGCAGGACCAGGTGGTCGCAAGGAGTTCGGAGGTACGGCCGTCGGCCGTACGGCACGGTGCTGCCCCACGGGTCGGTGGACGCCGGGGACGTGGTGCCGGTCGGCTGGCCGGGCTCGGTCTCGGGGGCGTGGCGCTGCTGGTTCTGCTCACGGGCTGTGACGTCGGCAAGACGTTCGACGGCTTCGGTTGGCCCCAGGGCGGCATCACGCCCGAGTCGCACCGGATGTACGACCTGTGGATCGCCTCCTGCGTCGCCGCGCTCGCGGTCGGCGTCTTCGTGTGGGGCCTGATCTTCTGGTGTGTCGTGCGGTACCGCAAGCGTGGCAACGCGCTGCCGGTGCAGACCCGCTACAACCTGCCGATGGAGTTCCTCTACACCATCGCGCCGATCCTGATCGTCTCCGTGCTCTTCTACTACACGGCGATCGTGCAGACCGACGTCGACAAGCTGTCGAAGAACCCGGACGTCACGGTCGAGGTCGTCGCGTTCAAGTGGAACTGGCAGTTCAACTACCGCGACGGTCAGGGCACGGAGGCCAAGACCACCGCGTCGACGCTCGGCACCAGCGAGGTCATCCCGGTGCTCGTGCTGCCGACCAACCGGTCCATCCGGTTCGAGGAGACGAGCCGCGACGTCATCCACTCCTTCTGGGTGCCGGAGCTGCTGTTCAAGCGGGACGTCATGCCGGGCAAGATCCGTAACGTCTTCGAGGTCTCCAGCCTGGACGCGGAGGGCGCGTACGTCGGCCGCTGCGCCGAGCTGTGCGGCAGCTACCACGCGTTCATGAACTTCGAGCTGCGGGTCGTGTCGCCGGAGAAGTACGACCAGTTCCTCGCGGCCAAGCAGGGTGGCAAGTCCACCCAGGAGGCGCTGGCCCAGATCGGCGAGGAGCCGTACGCGCAGACCACGAAGCCGTTCGACACCCGACGGACGCAGAGCAACTTCAACCCGGACGACGCTCCGGCCGGCACGGGAAGCTGAGGCAGCCGCATGAAGACCGAGTGGCGTATCTTCCTGATCATCGCCGGGTTCCTCTTCGGCGCGACCATCCTCTACGGCGCCTGGACGCACGGTGAGTCCGGCAACATCGAGTGGGTGGGCACCGTCGCCCTGGCGCTGTCGTTCCTGCTCTGCTCGATGTGCGGTGGCTTCTTCTGGTTCGTCTCCCGCCGTATCGACCTGCGCCCCGAGGACCGGGCCGACGCCGAGATCGCCGACGGCGCCGGTGAGGTCGGCTTCTTCAGCCCGGGCAGCTACTGGCCGTTCGGTCTGGCGCTGGCCGCTGCGATCGCCGCGCTGGGCTTGGTGTTCTGGCAGTTCTGGCTGATCGGTCTCGGCCTGGTGGCGGTCGTCTTCGCCGCCTGCGGCCTGCTGTTCGAGTACTACAGCGGCACCCGGCGCACCGCCGAGCACTGATCGACGAGATCGCGTACCGCCACGGAGGCCCGCACCCCGACCGGGGGAGCGGGCCTTCGTCGTGAGGCGCGCTTGATCGACCCGGGTTCCCGGAATTCGGGGTGTCCGGGTGGCCCGAACACCCCGCCTTCAGTGATGTCGGGGTGGATCACCCGAGGCGGCGCGGTCCGGGGGCGGGCGCGGAGATTTGTCGGACCCGCGTGGGAAACTACAGGCGAGTAGTTCTTCGCTTCCGTTGTGCGTCGTTGTCACGTTCCGGGGGCGGGTCGCCTGGAGTGAGAGGAGACGCCCGATGTCGCACCGCGATCTCTACTGCGACGTCTGTGCGGGCGTGACGCCGTTCGAGGCGCCGCCCTGCGTCGACGGCCACGGCAGCGACTGTCCCGAGCTGGTCTGCGCCGGTTGCGGCGCGGCCGTGGTGATCACCACGTTCGTCGCGCCCGTCACTCGGCTGGCCGAGCGCCGACGCCGCCAGCCGTCCCGCCGCCACGCCGCCTGACGCCCGCCGCCTGACGCCCGCCGCCTGACGCACGGCACCCGCCGCCGCGCCGCCTGACGCCCGCCGCCTGACGCGCGCCGCCCTCGGCCGCCCGGACATCGCGGCGACCGACGCGACGCCGTGCCCAGATCGCCGATGCGGCGGTGTCTCGCCGTGCTGTCGCCGCCAGATCGCCGATGGGGCGGTATACCGCCGCGCCGACACCCCCGCGTCGCCGAGGTGGGAGCATTCCGTCGTACTGTCGCCCCCCACCTCCCCTACCTGGTCAGACGCGGCCGCGCGTGCCGGCCGATCCGGTGGGACGGGCGCGCGGATCAGGCGGTGGTCGCGGCCTCGGCCGTGGTGGTCGCGGTCTCGATCCAGCGCTCCAGGACGCCCGCCGCCGCGCCCGAGTCGATCGACTCGGCGGCGCGGTCCAGGCCGGCGCGCAGCGCCTCGGTCAGGTCGCCGTCGAGCGGCCCCTGCGTCGCGAGCGCCGCCGCCGCGTTGACCAGGACCGCGTCGCGCACCGGGCCGGTCTCACCGGCCAGCAGGCGACGGGCCACACCGGCGTTGTACGCGGCGTCACCGCCGCGCAGGTCACTCAGGGTGGCCCGGGGTACGCCCAGGTCGCTCGCGTCCAGCACGGCCTCTCGTACGGTGCCGTTCTGCGCCGCCCAGATCCGGGTCGGCGCGGCGGTGGTGAACTCGTCCAAGCCGTCCTCGCCGCGCATCACCAGCACCGAGTCGCCACGGGCGGCGAACACGCCGGCCATCACCGGGGCCATCCGCGCGTCGAAGCAGCCGACCGCGCCGGCGCGGGGTCGGGCCGGGTTGGTCAGCGGGCCGAGGAAGTTGAACACGGTGGGAACGCCCAGCTCCCGGCGGACCGGCCCGGTGTGCCGCATGCCCGGGTGGAAGCGGGCGGCGAAGCAGAACCCGATGCCCGCCTCGGTGACGCACCGCACGATGGCGTCGGGGTCGAGGTCGAGCGGGACGCCGAGGAACTCCAACAGGTCGGCGGTGCCGCAGGAGGAGGACGCGGCGCGGTTACCGTGCTTGACCACCCGGACACCCGCGCCCGCGACGACAAGCGCGGCCATGGTGGAGATGTTGACCGTGTGGGCGAGGTCACCGCCCGTGCCCACGACGTCCAGCGCGGTGGAACGCAGCTCGTCGGGCAGGTCGACGGGGACGGCCCGGCTCAACATCGTCTCCACCAGGCCGGCCAGCTCGGCCGAGGTCTCACCCTTGGCCCGCAGCGCCACCGCGAAGCCGGCCACCTGGGCGGCACCCGCCGAGCCGGCCATGATCTCGCCCATGGCCCAGGCGGTGTCGCCGGTGGACAGCTCCTCGCCGCGCAGCAGCGAGTTGAGCAGGTGCGGCCAGGTCCGATCGCCCATGGCGGGCCTCCCGAGCGTACGAAGTGCGGGTGGGCTGGAACCGGCGCAGGCTCGGCCGGCGCCGTGTCGGTGCCGGTTGGCGCGGGGACGTCAGGCGGGTGCGTGCGTCCGCAGCAACTCGGCCACCGTGCTGCCGGTGGTCACCGGGTCGAGCGGGTGCACCAGCGTCGCGTCGACCTCGGCGTACGCGGCGAGCCATCGGTCCGCGGCGCGGGCGATCACGAGGCAGGTGGGAGGCGCGTCGTCCCGGTCGTCCTTGATCTGCCGGGCGATGCCGATGCCGCCGCCGGGGCTGGCCTCGCCGTCGAGCAGCAGCAGGTCGATCTCGTAGTCGTCGACCAGCCGGATGGTCTCGGCGTAGGTCGACGCGTCGACGAACTCGATCCGCAGGCCGGGCGCGGGCCGGGTGCCCACGGCGAGCCGCATCCGGTCACGGACCTGCGGGTCGTCGCTGTAGAGCAGGACGGTGCACAGACGCTCACTCATGCCGACACTCCGCTTCCAACCTCGTAGCTGCCCGCCGATCGTACCGGCCGACGTGACGTACCTGACACGCCGCCCGCTTCCCGCGCGTCGGGCGTGCCGTCTGCGCAGCTCAGGCCGTCGGGGCTTCGGCCGCGCGCTCGCGCGCCTCCTGGCGGTCCAGCTCGCGGTCGACGCGGCGGGCCTCCCGCTCGGACTGCTTGACCCACTGCACGACCAGCACCGCGAGCATGGTGACGCTGACGAACTCGCCGCCGGCCCAGAGGATGCCGCCGGCGACCACCTGGTCGGCCTTCGGGTCGGACCAGCTCAGGTTGAGCGACGGGTACCAGTCGCCGCCGAAGAGCGTGGTGCTCTGCATGATGGTGAGCCCGAGCACGGTGTGGAACGGCACGG
This sequence comes from Micromonospora sp. NPDC049662, assembly GCF_040675055.1. Taxonomy (NCBI): domain Bacteria; kingdom Bacillati; phylum Actinomycetota; class Actinomycetes; order Micromonosporales; family Micromonosporaceae; genus Micromonospora; species Micromonospora sp. NPDC049662. The sequence continues at coordinate 48,502 of NZ_JBFAOC010000033.1, read as the reverse complement.
AGAGCAGCATCAGCAGCGCCCGCGCCGGATACGGCCAGCGGCCGGGCAGCGGGTCGAGGCCGAGCAGCGGCCAGAAGAACACGCAGCCGGTCATGATGAAGTGCGCGTGCACCAGCTCGTGCGCCCAGGCGTGCTCCAGCGTGAAGCGGTACAGGTCGCTGAAGTACAGCGCGAACGGGTTGACCACGAAGATGGCGAACGCCACCAGCGGGAAGCTGTAGACCCGGGCGATCCGGCTGTGCACGATCGCCAGGAGGCGTTTGCGCGGCCCGACCGGCAGGGTCCGCAGGGCCAGCGTCATCGGCGCGCCCAGCGCCAGGAAGATCGGCGACACCATGGAGAGCACCATGTGCTGGACCATGTGCACCGACAGCAGCGCGGTGTCGTAGGCGTGCAGCCCACTGACCGTGACGAGCGCGATGCCGCCGAGGCCGGGGCCGAGGAAGAAGACGGTACGGGCGACCGGCCAGCGGTCGCCCCGGATGCGCAGCCGGTGCACCCCGTACAGGTAGAGGCCGGCGGCGAGCACCAGGCCGAGGGCCAGCCAGCTGTCCAACCGGGTCTCGGTCAGCACCGCGCCGATGGTGAACGGTGGCGGGGTCGCCTCGGCCCCGGCGGCCAGCGTCGACGGGCCCGCCGAGGTGGCCGCGAGCACATCGGCCGGGACGGCCGAGGTGGCGGCGAGGATGGGATCGACGTGCAGCACGCTTTTCAGGCTAGGCCAGGCGAACCGGACCCTCACGCCCGGGCCACGGAAGGCGCAGGTTTGCCACCCCGCTGATCGCCGGCCCCGGTCAGGGGCAATAATGACGGCGTGACTGCGGCCCCAGCCATTGACAAGAGCCGGATCCACTCTCTGACGCGACCCAACATGGTCAGCGTGGGGACGATCGTGTGGCTCTCCAGCGAACTCATGTTCTTCGCGGCGCTCTTCGCGATGTACTTCTCGATCCGCGCGGCTGCGCCGGAGCAGTGGGAGAAGCACACCGAGTCGCTGAACATCCCGTACGCGACCACCTTCACGGTGATCCTGGTGCTGTCCTCGGTGACCTGCCAGCTCGGCGTCTTCGCGGCGGAGAAGGGTGACGTGCACGCGCTGCGCCGCTGGTTCACCGTCACCTTCGTGATGGGCCTGATCTTCGTGCTCGGCCAGGTGAACGAGTACCGCCACCTGGTGGAGGACGGCGTCAGGATCAACGCCGACGGCTACGGCTCGATGTTCTACCTGACGACCGGTTTCCACGGCCTGCACGTGACCGGCGGTCTCATCGCCTTCATCATCTTCATGGTCCGCACGACCATGGGCCGGTTCACCCCGGCGCAGGCGACCTCGGCGATCGTCGTGTCGTACTACTGGCACTTCGTCGACGTCGTGTGGATCGGCCTGTACGCCATGATCTACTGGCTTCAGTGATCTTGGCGCGTCACGAACCGCGCCGCTGCTCCGTCCCCTGAGACAAGGTCCAACCGGTTAAGGACACAGCTCATGACTTCTGACAACGACCGCCGACGCGGCCTGCTCGCGCGGTTGCGTGGGCGGCCCGCCGCGCGCAGCAGGGGCCGCCGCCGGCTGGGCGCCGCGGTCCGGCTGATCGCGGCGCTGATGCTCGCCGGCGGCGCCTACACCGTCTTCGCGCCCGGTGCGCAGGCGCAGGACAATCCGCCGCTCACCGGCGCCGCAGCCGAGGGCAAGGCGCTGTTCGACGTGAGCTGTGTGACCTGCCACGGGCGCAACGCCCAGGGCGTCGAGGGCCGCGGGCCGAGCCTGATCGGCGTCGGCGCGGCCTCGGTCGAGTTCCAGGTCAGCTCGGGCCGGATGCCGCTGGCCCGCCAGGAGGCCCAGGCGCACCGCAAGCCCCCGGTCTTCACCGACGAGCAGACGCGGCAGCTCGCCCAGTACATCCAGGAACTTGGCGGCGGTCCGGTCGTCCCGGGCACCGAAGAGGACCTGCACAAGAGCGGCAACGTCGCGGCCGGCGGCGAGCTGTTCCGGATCAACTGCTCGCAGTGCCACGCCTTCGGCGGTGGCGGCGGTGCGCTCTCCTCGGGCAAGTTCGCCCCGAGCCTGCACCCCGCGACGGACCGGCAGATCTACGCGGCGATGCTGAGCGGTCCGCAGAACATGCCGGTGTTCGGCGACAACCAGATCACTCCGGAGCAGAAGGCCGACATCATCGCCTACATCCAGGAGACGCTGAAGACCGACCAGGACCCGGGCGGGTTCAACCTCGGTCGGTACGGGCCGTCCACCGAGGGCCTGGCGATCTTCCTGGTTGGCATCGTGGCGCTCGTGTTCGCTAGCCTGTGGATTGCGGGTAAGTCGTGACCGAGCGGATCTTCAGTTCCACCGCCGTGGTGCCGCTCGGCGCCACCCGTAGCGAGGTGACGGCATGAGCACGCACACCGAGCACCAGGCCTCGCAGGGCCCGGAGCCGCTCGACGTGAACGACCCCAGGCTGAGCCGGTTCGACATCGTCCGCGAGGGCGCGCGTCGGGACGACATCGAGATCGTCCACTACGAGCCGCAGGTGCTGCCGGGCACCAAGGCGGAGCGTCGGCTCACCCGCGTGGTGGCCGGGTTCTTCCTGATCACCGGTCTGGCGGCGACCGCCTTCCTGGCCATCTACATCTGGTGGCCGTGGCAGTACGAGCCGGGTCGCGGCGGCGACAAGTTCTACACGCCGCTGCTGGGCGCCACCCTCGGCGTGGCCCTGCTCGCCGTCGGCTTCGGCATCCTGACCTGGGGCAAGAAGTTGCTGCCCAAGGAGGTCTCGATCCAGGACCGGCACGAGGGCCAGGTCGACTCCGAGGGTCGCACCATCACCGGCCAGACCATGCTCTACCTGGCCGACGAGATGGGCATCAAGCGTCGTCCGTTGCTCGGCATCTCGCTGCTGGCCGGTCTCGCGCCGGTCGCCGCGGTCGCGGCGGCGCCGCTGGTCGGCGGCCTGATCTCCCAGCCGCACAAGAACAACCAGATGTTCACCACCGGGTTCGCCCCGACGGAGAACGGGCAGAAGATCCGCCTGGTCCGCGAGGACGGCCGCCCGGTGCGCCCGGCGGACATCAGCGCCGGTGGTCAGCTGACCGTCTTCCCCGGCATCGAGCACGGCGTGAGCAACCGGCACGCCGACTCGCCGACGTTGCTGATCCACCTGCGCGACGCGGACGCCCAGAAATCCCGCGAGGCCAACTCGCGCCCCGGCGAGACGCAGAAGCACCACAAGGACTACATGTGGGGCAACTACGCGGCGTTCTCCAAGATCTGCACGCACGCCGGCTGCCCCGCCAGCCTCTACGAGCAGCAGACCAACCGGCTGCTCTGCCCGTGCCACCAGTCCCAGTTCCTGATCACCGACAACGCCCGGCCCGTCTTCGGCCCGGCCAGCCGGTCGCTGCCGCAGCTGCCGATCGAGTTGGACTCCGAGGGCTTCTTCGTGGCGAAGTCCGACTACACCGAGACCGTCGGGCCTGATTTCTGGGAGCGGCCATGAAGCGTCGAAAGTTTGACCTGGCGGCCACGCCGGGCAAGGCCGCGGCGGGGGTGGACGACCGCTTCGCGGTGGCCACGCCGCTGCGCAAGCTGCTGAACAAGGTCTTCCCGGACCACTGGTCGTTCCTGCTGGGCGAGATCGCGCTGTTCTCGTTCATCGTGCTGTTGCTGACCGGTGTGTTCCTGACCTTCTTCTACGAGCCGGCGATGACCGAGGTGGTCTACGACGGCAGCTACGCGCCGTTGCAGGGCACCCCGATGTCCGCCGCGTACGCCTCCAGCCTGGACCTGTCGTTCGACGTCCGGGGTGGTCTGGTGATGCGGCAGATGCACCACTGGGCGGCGCTGCTGTTCATGGCCGCGATCGTCGTGCACATGCTGCGGGTGTTCTTCACCGGCGCCTTCCGCAAGCCGCGCGAGACCAACTGGATCATCGGCTCGCTGCTGTTCTGGGTCGGCTTCCTGGCCGGCTTCACCGGCTACTCGCTGCCGGACGACGGCCTGTCCGGCACCGGTCTGCGGATCGCCTCCGCGATCATGCTGTCCATCCCGGTGGTGGGCTCGTGGGTGACGTCATCGGTCTTCGGTGGCGAGTTCCCCGGCACGATCATCATCAGCCGGTTCTTCATCGCCCACGTCCTGTTGATCCCGGGCCTGCTGCTCGCGCTGATCAGCGCCCACCTGGGTCTGGTCTTCAAGCAGAAGCACACCCAGTGGCCCGGCCCCGGCCGGACCAACAACAACGTGGTCGGCGAGCGGATGTTCCCCCGCTACGCGCTGAAGCAGGGCGGCTTCTTCATGGTCGTCTTCGGCGTCATCGCGCTGCTGGGCGGTCTGTTCCAGATCAACCCGATCTGGCTGTTCGGGCCGTACGAGGCGTGGGTGGTCTCGGCCGCCAGCCAGCCCGACTGGTACGTCATGTTCCTCGACGGCTCGACGCGACTCATGCCGGCCTGGCAGATCAACATCCCGATCGGCGACGGGTACGTCATCCCGCCGCTGTTCTGGCCCACTGTCGTGCTGCCCGGCATCCTGGTCGGCCTGTCGACGATGTACCCGTTCCTGGAGGCCCGGCACCTCAAGGACCGCAAGAGCCACAACCTGCTCCAGCGGCCCCGCGACGTTCCGGCCCGTACGGCCGTGGGCGCCATGGCCGTCGCCTTCTACATCGTGCTGACGCTTTCGGGCGCCAACGACGTGATCGCCGACAAGTTCCAGATCAGCCTGAACGCGATGACCTGGGCGGGCCGGGTCGGTCTGCTCGTGGTTCCGCCGCTGGCGTACTACGTCACCTACCGGCTCTGCCTGGGTCTGCAGCAGCACGACCGGGAGGTGCTCGCGCACGGCGTCGAGACCGGCATCATCCGGCGTCTGCCGGACGGTCGGTTCATCGAGGTCCACCAGCCGCTCAGCGCGTCGAACGGGCACGCGGACGGCCACGGTGAGCTGGAGTACGTCGGCTGGGTGGTACCGAAGAAGATGAACCGGCTCGGGGCCCTCGGCCCGGCGGTCCGGGGCTTCTTCTACCCGATCGAGAAGCCGGTCGAGGCGCCGGTCTCGCCGGGTCACCCGCCGGTCGAGCCCCGGGGAGATCGTGCGGAGATCGGCAGCGGCGAGAGCCGCCGCTGACCTCCCGACAGCACCGTCACGTGACGCCCGCCGGACTTCCGGCGGGCGTCACGCCGTTTCCGGTGTCCGGTCGCCCAACCGAGCAGGAGTCGGACGGGCACGGCGGGACCGGTCGACCCCGCGCGCCGGGCGATCGCAGGAATAACCCCCGTGAGCCGGGTATCCGTGCGATCCAACGTCTCTAGGGGGGGAAGCATGTTGGGTCTCAAACGCCTCGGCCTGTTGGCCGCGCTGGTGCTGGTGGGTGTCGCGCCGGCAGCAGCCGCCCAGGCGGCGGCACAGCCGTCGACGCAGGACACCCAGTACCTGCAGGCGGTGCACCAGGTGAACCTTTTCGAGATCACCGCCGGTGACCTGGCTCAGCAGAAGGGCCAGAACCAGGGGGTCAAGGACCTGGGCGCGATGTTCAAGACCGACCACACCCAGCTGGACCAGACGGTGCAGCAGACCGCGTCGCAGCTCAACGTCCAGCTGCCGAACGAGCCCACGACCGATCAGCAGGCGGTCATCGACAAGCTGAACAACGTCAGTGGGACGGAGTTCGACCGGCTCTGGGTGACCAGTGAGCTGGCCGGTCACGTCCAGGCCATCCAGGCCACCCAGACGGAGATCTCGCAGGGCTCCGAGCAGTCGGTGGTCCAGTTGGCCCAGACCGCCCTGCCGACGCTGCAGGCGCACTACGACGAGCTGGTCCAGCTGGCCAACCAGTTGGGCATCCCGGTCCCGCAGACCAGCGCCAGCGGCACGCCCAGCCCGGGCACCTCGTCGCCGGCTCCGGGTGGCGTCACCGAGTCGCCGGCTCCGAGTGGTGGGATCACCGAGTCGCCGGAACCGGGCCTCGGCACCACCGAGCGGCCCGCTCCCAGCGAGAGCTGATCTCGCGGTAGCGCGACGGCCGGTCCACCCCACGCGGGGTGGACCGGCCGCGGCGCATGCGGGCTGCGGGTCAGTCGGCGTCCGCGAGGCCGATCGCGAACGTCTCCTCAAGGTCGAGCTTCGAGTACGCCCGGAACGCGATGTGCGACTCCGTGTTCAGCACACCCGGCACCTTGGAGATGCTGCCCGCGATGACCTGCGCGATCTGGTCGAACTCGCGGACCCGGACGATGGCGATGAGGTCGACGTGCCCCGCCACCGAGTAGACCTCGCTGACGCCGGGGACGTTGGCCAGGGCATCGGCCACCTCGGGGATCGCGTCGGTGGCGCAGTCGATCAGCACGATCGCGGTGATCACGGGGCACTTCTCCGTTCGTCGGCGTCGTCGCCCATGCTAGACCTGCACCGTCCCGCCGTCGCCGAAGCGGATCACGTTCCGCAGACGCTCGTCCGCTCGCACGGTCGCGCCCGGCCAGATCACGCTGCGTCGCACGTCGCCGTCGACCCGGGCGTGGGCGCCGACCACCGATTCGACGCAGTTCCCGGGCACCGTGGCGGACTCGTCGACGAGCACGCCGCCGGCCGCCGCGTGCAGGTTGGCCGCCAGGTAGTCGGCCGGCGTCCCGGTGTCGTAGAAGGTGCCCGCGTACGGCACCACGTCGAGCGCCCCGGCCGCCTCCGCCGGCCGCCACACCGCGCGCACCAGGTCGGACATGACCACCGGCAGGTCGCGGACCAGTCGCCACGGCAGCAGCGAGAAACCGGTGAAGCAGTGCCCGGCGAAGGTACCCGGCGCGTGCGGGTCGGCGGCGGGCTGCCCGAGCAGGCGTACGGAGTCCCGGTCCCAACCGTCGAGCAGCGCGGCCACGTCGGGGCCCGGCGCGGTGGCCGGCTCGGCCAGGTACGCGTCGGCGTTGCCGACCAGGACTCCTCGGCCGTCGATCCAGTCCCGCAGGTTCGCCACCCCGCCCGCCGTGCCGAGCGGGTCGCCGGGCTCCACCGACAGGTGGGCGCGGTCGCCGACGTGCGCGACCACCTGGTCGGCGAGGTAGCAGGCGTTCACCGCGACCCGGGCCGGACTCCTCAGGCCCAGACCGGCCAACCGATCCAGGGCCCGGTCCAGGAGCGGCACGTTACCGACCGGGCAGAGCGCCTTGGGCACCCGTTCGGTGAGCGGACGCAGCCGGGTGCCCTCGCCCGCGGCGAGCACGACCGCGCAGACGTCCCTCGGCCAGCTCGCCCTGGTCATGGCGCGGTGTCGGGCACCGGCGGCGGGAACTGCCCGGCCAGCGGCCCGATGTCGTAGTAGGCGAGCAACCGCGCGGTCGGCCAGGTGAGCTTGGGCAGGTCGTCCAACCGATGCCAGGCGGCCTCGAAGACCTCCCCGCCGTCCACCACCAGTTCGGTGCTGGACGCCGGCACCTCCGCCTCGAAGACCATGTCCACCCAGCCCTTGGCGTGCACGATCGCGTTCGGCACGGCGGGGCGCAGCCGGGACGGCGGCAGCCGGACGCCGGACTCCTCGAACAGTTCGCGGGCCGCGCCCACGACCGGGGGCTCACCCCGGTTCAGCAGGCCGGCGGGGAGCGACCAGCCCTTGTTGCCGGGAGGCTGGCGCAGCATCAGCAACCGACCCGCGCCGCTCGCCTCGGTGTCGCGGACCAACGTGACCGCGCCGACGATGTACTTCGGTACGGCGAGTCGGACCAGACGCCGGCGCACCGGCAGCGGCAGCCGGTAGAAGGCCTGGTAGAAGACGGCCCGACCGGTGGCGCGGGAACGGGGGATCATGACCCCAGGCTAGTGGTCACGAATGTCCCTCGGACGCGCTGGGGCACGCCCGAGTCACTGTCGATGGTCGACCAGGTCGATGAGCTGGCGTACCACGGCGTCCGGTTCGATCACCCGGTCGAAGACCGCGACGAGCAGGGTCTCCAGGTCGGGGTAGCCCAACTCCTCGGAGAGCCGCAGCAGCGGCAGGTCGCTGGCGAGGCCCCGGTTGTGCTGGCGCAGGGCGAGACCGATGGTGGCCCGACCGAGGCGTACCTTGTCGCTGATCGTGATGCCCGGCTCGGTGTGTTCGGCGAACCACCTGTTGATCTGCATCTGCGCGTGCGGCGACTTGACGAAGCCCAGCCACTCCTTGCGGGGGCCGCGCGGGGCGGCGGCGGCCTCGAAGCCGTTGTCGGCGTCGTTCTCGGTGAAGATCTCCACCACGTCGCCCTCGTCCAGTTCCGAGCTCAGCGGCGCGAGCCGGCCGTTGATGCGGGCCGCGAGGCAGTGGTCACCGCGATGATTGCCCAGCTCGTACGCCAGGTCGACGGGTGTGGCGCCGGCCGGCAGCACCACCTGACGGCCGTCGGCGAAGACCTGGATCTGGCCCTCGGCGAGGTCGCAGCGCAGCGACTCGTAGAACTGCGCCGGGTCGGCGGCCTCCGGCTCCCAGTCGAGCACGCGGCGCAGCCAGTCCAACTGCTCGGCCCGGGCCGCCGCGCTGCCGCTGCCCGAGCGCGGGAAGCGGAAGTCGGCGGCGATGCCGTACTCGGCCGCGCGGTGCATCTCCTGGGTGCGGATCAGCACCTCCACCGTACGGTCCTGCGGGCCGCAGACGCTGGTGTGCAGCGAGCGGTAGAGGTTGTTCTTCGGCGAGGCGATGAAGTCCTTGAAACGGCCCGCTACCGGCCGCCACGTGCCGTGGATCGCGCCCAGCGCCGCGTAACAGTCGGTGGCCGGGCCGTCGACCACCACCGAGATGCGGGGCAGGTCGTACGGCGCGGTGTGGCCGCCGGCGACGGTGTCCTTCCAGATCGAGTAGAGATGCCGGGGACGGGGGCTCACCTCGGCGTCGACCCGGCTGCGCTTGAGCGCGGCGCGGGCGCGGTTGACCACGGCGTCGAGGTAGGCCTCCCAGCCGGGCCGGTCGTGCACGTGCCGGGCCAGCCGGGCGTGCTCGTCGGGCTCCAGGTGCAGCAGCACCACGTCGTCCAGCTCACGCTTGAGGGTCTGGATGCCCAACCGGTCGCAGAGCGGGACCAGGACCTCCTGCGTCTTGCGGGCGATCCGCTCCCGGGACGCCGCCGAGCGCACCCCGAGCGTACGCATGTTGTGCAGCCGGTCGGCCAGCTTGATGATCAGCACCCGGACGTCCTTGGCGGCGGCGACGATCATCTTGCGGACCGTCTCCGCCTCGGCGGCCTTGCCGTAGAACGCCTTGTCGAACTTGGTCACCCCGTCGACGAGGTGGGCCACCTCGTGGCCGAAGTCCTCCGAGAGCGCCTGGAGCGTGTAGCGGGTGTCCTCGACCGTGTCGTGCAGCAGCGCCGCGACCAGGGTGGTGGTGTCCATGCCCAGCTCGGCGCAGATCTGCGCCACCGCGAGAGGATGGGTGATGTACGGCTCGCCGCTCTTGCGGAACTGCCCGCGGTGCATATTTTCCGCGATCGTGTACGCCCGGCGCAGCACCGCCGGATCGGTGCCGGCGTGGATGCCCCGATGGGTGCGGACCAGGTGGGTGACCGGGTCGGAGTCGGTGGTCGGCCAGGTGAGCAACGACCGCAGTCGGCGGGTCAGGGGCAGCTCGCCCGACTGGGTTGGCAGGGCGCCCCCCAGGGCGGCGCCGTGTCCGGCGTCGACGTCCACGAGGGACACCTCCTCACCCCGGCTCCGCGGTCACCGGACCCGGTGAACGGAGCAGGCCCACGAAACGGGCAGGACTGCACTTCCTTAACAGCCTAAGCGAGTCGACGTAGTCCGATCGGTCAGTTGGTCATGAGCGTTCGGTCGAGAGTTGGTGCGACGCCCCGCTCTCGGCCTTCGCCAGCAGGTCACGGAAGCGCCCCGCGCCGCCCGCCGGTGAGGACCAACCGGACGACATCTCGACCAACCGGGTCTCCGGCCGCTCCAACCAGGACAGGATGCGCTCGGACTCCTCGGCGGTGGCCGACGGCACCGGCCCGTGCCCACCCGACACCGTCTCGGCGGTGGCCCGGATGGCGTTCAGCGTGGGTCGCGGGTGGACGCCCGGCGGGGACACCCCGGCGCCGGCCAGCCGACCGTGGCGTACCAGGGCCAGCTCCCAGCCGCCCCGGGCGGCCGGTCGGGCCGCCGCCAGCTCGGCGATCCCGGTCAGCGCCGCCAACCGCTGCATCCGCACCGTGGCGCGCAGCACCGCGGCCAGCCGGTACCGCACCACGGCGGCCTCCTCGTAGCGCTGGTCGGCCGCGAGCACGTCGATCCGGGCCAGCAGCGCGTCCACCACCGGCCGCGGGTCGCTCGTGGTGGCCGTCCGGAATGGCTCGACGGCTCTGTCGTCGTACTCCTCGGGGGTGATCCGGTGCTCGCAGGGCGCCGGGCAGCGACCCAGCTCGGCCAGCGCGCAGGCCGGCGTGACGGTGCGCAGCGAGAGCCGGTGCGTGCACTGGCGCAGCGGGACCGCGTCGTGGAAGGCGGCGGCGGCCAGCTCCGCGGCCCGCCGGGAGGTGAACGGCCCGAGGTAGGCGGTGTCGGTGGGGGAGATGTCGCGCACGATCGACAACCGGGGGTACGGCCCGTCGGTCAGCTTGAGCCAGACCATCCGCTCCGGGTACTTCGACCGCCTGTTGTACGGAGGCGCGTGCGCGGCGATCAGCCGCAGCTCGCGGACCTCCGCCTCCAGCGAGTGCGCGCACTCCACCGCCTCGACCCGCTCGGCCGCGGCCAGCATCTCGGAGATCCGGGCGCGCTTCTCGCCGGCGGTGAAGTAGCTGCGCACCCGGGTGGCGATGTCGCCCGAGGTGCCGACGTAGAGCGGCCGGTCGTCGGCGGCCCGGAAGATGTAGACCCCCGGGACCCTGGGCAGCCCCTCGGCCAGATGCCGCTTGCGGCGCTGCGTCGGGGTGACCGCGCGGGCGAACTCGATGGCGTCGCCGACGGTGTCGACACGGTGCCCGCCGAGGCGGCCGATCAGACCGTGCAGCACGTCGACGGTGGCCTTGGCGTCGTCCAACGCCCGGTGGGTGGGCTGGGTGGCGGTGCGGAAGTACGCCGCGAGGGTGCCGAGCTTGCGGTTGGGCACCTCGTCGCGGGTCAGCACCCGCCGGGCCAGCGCCGCCGTGTCCAGCACGCGAGGGTTGGGCCAGCGGTAGCCGTGCCGGGCGCAGGCGGCCTTGAGGAAACCCACGTCGTACGGGGCGTTGTGGGCCACCAGCACGGCGTCGGCGATGAACTCCAGGAAGCTGGGCAGCACCTCCTCGATCGGCGGGGCCGGCAGCAGCATGGCCTGGGTGATCCCGGTCAGCACGGTGATGAACGGCGGGATCGGCTGCCCCGGGTTGACCAGGGTGGCCAGCACCCCCAGCTCCTCGCCGCCGCGCACCTTGACCGCGCCGATCTCGGTGATCCCGCCGCCGTCCGGCGCGCCGCCGGTGGTCTCCAGGTCGACCACCACGAAGGTCGTCGCGTACAGCGGCAGGGCCGGGTCCACCCCGCCCACCGCCGGGTCGAGACCGGCCAGTGACTCCTGGACGTACTCCGCCTGTGCCATCGGCGGCACGCTAGCGCCCCGGTCCGACACTCCCGTCGCAGAGGTCCCAGCAGTCACCATGGGGCTAGGATGAGAGATCGGCTCACTCACCAGGCGGTGGGCCCGCCAGCGGTGGGAGACTTGCCACATGCCCCTCGCCGAGCCGCACGACGACCACCTCCCGCAGGAGGATCCGGTCGCCCGCGACGGCGCGGTGAGCGATCCGGACGCCAGTGACACTCCCGCCGATTCGGGCGGTGATCCGACGATCGAGCCGGAGCCGACGCTGCCCGAGCCGGTCCGGCAACGGATCGTGGCGCTGACCGCCGCCGTGCTACCCAGCCTCCCCGGCGACGAGGTGCCGGTGCCGTTGCGGCGGGTGGCCAAGTTCGCCCCCAACCGGCGCGCCCGTCTCGGCGCTCCGGCCATCGCCGCCCAGCTCACCGCCGACCCGCTGTTCCGGCAGCGGGTCACCGCCCGGGTGCTGGCCGACGCCGGTGACCTCGGGGCGGCCGTGGTCGAGGGCACCGCGCCGGCCGCCGCCGACCCGGTCGAGGTGGCCGCACTGGCGTATCTGGTCCGGCCGCGCGGCTGGCGGGAGCTGATCGACGCCAGCGGCGCGGCGGTCCGCGCCGAGGCGGACAGCGCCGTCGTCGCCGAACTGGTCCGCGAGGCCGAGCAGCGGGCCACCCGCGCCGAACACGACCGTGCGGTGGCCCGGGTCGAGGCCGACAAGCTCCGCGACGAGCTGGCCCGGGTCCGCGAGGAACTCGGCCAGCTCCGTGAGGAGTCCCGTCAGCTGGCCCGTACCCTTCGCGAGACGCAGGCCCGCGAGCGCAAGGCCAGCGAACTTCTCGCCACCGAACGCGGCCGGGCCGCGCGCGCCAGCGCGGACGTCGACGCCGAGCTGCGCCGCGCCCGCGCCCGGCTCGCCGAGGCGGAGGCCGCCGCCGGCGTGGCCCGGGCCAGCGCCAAGGAGGCCCGCTCGGTCGACGACGCCCGCCTCTGGCTGCTGCTGGAGACCATCGGTCAGGCCGCCGTCGGGCTGCGCCGGGAGCTGGCGCTCGACCCGGTCGACAAGCTCCCCGCCGACTTCGTCGCCGACGCGTTCGCCGAGCAGCCCGGTACCGCCCCGGCGGGCCCGGCCGCGCGCGCCCGCGACACCGACGACCCGGCCCGGCTCGACCAGCTGCTCGCCCTGCCCCGGGCGCACCTCGTCGTGGACGGCTACAACGTCACCAAGCGCGGCTTCGGCGAGATGTCGCTGGAGCAGCAGCGCAAGCGCCTCATCACCGGGCTGGGCGGTATCGCCGCGCAGACCGGCGACGAGGTCACCGTCGTGTTCGACGGCGCCGAGCGGATGCACGGGCTGCCGCCCGCCCCGCGCGGCGTACGGGTGCTCTTCTCCCGCAAGGGCGAGACCGCCGACGAGCTGATCCGACGCCTGGTCCGCGCCGAGCCGGCGGGCCGTCCGGTCGTCGTGGTCTCGTCCGACCGCGAGGTCGCCGACGGGGTACGCCGGCACGGCGCGTATCCGCTGGGGGCCGACTCGCTGCTGCGCCGCCTCGCCCGCTCCTGACCGCACGTCCGGGCAGGCTGTCGGGGCGGGCAAGAATTTGGCGAGGTTCCGGCAGGTCCGGTCGGCGACGGTGTCCGCATCCGCCCGGCACCGCCGGGCACCGGACGAAGGCAGGCGAACGACATGGGAAAGAGACTGCTGGGCACCATCCTCGGCACGGTGGTCACACTGGCGGCGCTCCTGGTCGCCCCGGCAGCGGCCCAGGCGGCCTCGGGTGGCGGCTGCACCGGGGCCTACCCGATCAGCTCGTGCATCTCGTACCAGGGCTCCAACCAGACCGTGGTGGGTGACTTCTACATGAACGCCACCCCGGACGGGTCCCGGTGCACGGCGTACCTCCAGTTGCGGACCAGCAACAACGGCAACACCTCCTGGATCTACTACGACCTCAACCGGACCGGCCGGTTCGGGCCGATCAGCCGCAACGTCAACGTGATGAACAACTTCAAGGGCTCCGCCGTGGCGGTGGTCGAGGTCTACACGTGCAGCGGAGCGTTTCACGGCACCTACACCAGCCCTCGGGTCTACTACCCGTGACGTACGGATCCGGCCGTTGGCGCGTCAGCGCCAGCGGCCGGATCGGCGTGTCAGACGCAGCGGGAGACGGCGGGGTTCGGGTCGTGGCCGGTGTACGTGTAGTCACCGGCGAGCATGCCGCTCGCGTTGCCGTAGAAGGCGTTGTACCAGACGGTGTCGCCGTTGACCGACGATCCGGTCGCCCAGCAGTTGAGGTAGACCGACTGGCCCTTCGGGATCGTCAGGATGACCGAGCACTGCGAATTGTTCAGCCACTGGCAGTAGCGCAGGTTCAGGTCCGTCTTCGTCGTGAAGTAACCTCCGGCGAACGCCGGGGTGGCGACCAGGCCGACCGATGCGGTCACCGCGACCGCGCAGGCGGCCAGGAGACGTCGTGGATTCATGTCGTCAACCTCCGGTGAGCGGGTCAGTAGGAGCAGTACGGGGAGTCCATGATGTCGATGGCGACCGCGTAGCCGTACGGCTCGAGGTAGGCCAGCTCGCCCGGGGAGACGCAGACCCAGTCGTTGTTGGAGTAGAAGATCTTCGCGCCGTCGTCGTTGCGGCTGTTGTAGACCCAGTCCGCGCCCTTACTGCGGGACCCGAGGGTCTGGTAGTAGGTGTCCTGGAACGACGCGGTCGGCGGCGCGCCGTCGTACGGGTTGCCGCTCACCCAGAAGCAGACGCGGGGGTAGTTGCAGCCGAGTGCCGAGGTGGCCTGCGCCGGCGTGGCGACGAGCCCGCCCGCGGCCGTCGTGACGCCCGCGAGGAGCGCGACGGCGGTGAGCCGGGAGCGTGTGGTCGAAGATGGTCCGCGCATGTCGAAGCCTCCGTTGAGTCAGGGTGGTGCGACCCGTTCCGTTCGGCCCGGACCGACGGCCAGGGCTGGGGCCTCGCCCGGCGTGGCCCGGACGTAGCACCACGATCGCAGTGACCTGGATCGACGAAACAGGCGCTTGACCGGCAGTTGACCGGCGATTCGACGGGGTGCGCCCGCGCGAGGTCGGCGATGTCGGGCTGTCCGGCCGTTCGGGATACCCCGATTTCGCTGATCTGGAGTCGATCTAGCCCTCAACGGGCGGTTCTGTCGTACCCGGTGGATAACGTCGATGTGACCGATGGTGCTCGGGTGGCGACGACAGGGTGTCGGCCGCGCATCGCGAGCGATCAGGAGGCGTGATGCTCATCGACTGCGACGGGTGCGCGAAGCGGGCCGACGGCTGCTCCGGCTGCCCGCTGACCGCCCTGTTCGACGACACGTCCCCGGCGGCCGGGCTGGTCGCCGCCGAGGTTGAGGCGATCGAGGTGTTCGCCCGGGCCGGCTTCGACGTCGAGGTGCTGGCCGCGCCCGCCCGGCCCGACGCGCCCGCCCGGCCCGGCGCTGGCGCGCGTCGGGTCCGCCGGGTGGCCTGAGCCCTCGCCCCGGGGCCGGCCGGATGGCCGTCGACGAGCCGTGCGGGCGCTGAGCACAGCCGTGCGGGGGCCGCGTCGGCGAAGTGCGTCACCGCACCCGAAGCGGGCTTTTCGCGGGCCATAGGATGGGCGGTCACGGCGGGAGGAGCGGCGGGATGAGCGGGGTACGACGCGAGCACGACGGGCCCGTCGGTGCCCCGCGCGCCGGTGCCGTGTGGCGGTGGCGCGGCCACGCGCGGCGGCCCGACGCCGCCGCGTGCCGGGGTGATCGTGACCGGGCGTTGAGCGTGGTGGCCACGGCGGTGCGCCGGTGAGCCCGCGCGGCTGGGCGTTGTTGACGTTGGCCGGGTTGACGGTGGCCCTGCTGGTGACCGTCGCCGTGTTCGTGCCCTGGCACCGGCCCCCGGCCCCCCGTGCCGACCAGCTCGCCGCTCTGCGGGATCTCCCGGCCGACCAGGTGGCCAGGGGGCGGGAGTTCCGCGCCGCGCTGCGCCCCGGCGGCTACGCCGCGCTCGCCGTGGGGCTGCTGATCGCCGTCGCGCTGGGGCTCACCCCGCTGGGCAGTCGCCTGGTCGAGCTGGTGGGCCGGCCCTTCGGTGGGCACTGGATCGCCCAGGCGGTGCTCGGCGGCCTCGCCGTGGTGCTCGTCGCCGACCTGCTCACCCTCCCGTTCTCCGCCTGGCGGCAGACCGTCCTGACCCGCTACGGGCTCAGCACCAACTCCTGGAGTGGCTGGGCCGTCGACCTGCTCAAGTCGTACGCGGTGAGCGCCGTCATCGGTGCGGTGGCGCTGTTCGGCTTCTACCTGGTCATCCGGCTCGCGCCGCGCTGGTGGTGGGCGCTCGGCGCGGCGGGCGCGGCCCTGCTGGTGGTGCTGCTGTCGTTCGTGCTGCCGGTGCTCGTGGAGCCGGTGTTCAACAAGTTCACCCCGATGGAGCAGGGTGCGCTGCGCACCGAGCTGATGAGCATGGCCGCCCGCGACGGGGTGCCGGTGCGCGACGTGCTCGTCGCCGACGCCTCCCGGCGGACCACGGCGGTCAACGCGTACGTCTCCGGCCTCGGCCCGACCCGCCGGGTGGTCGTCTATGACACGCTGCTGCGCGAGGCCGACCCCGCCGAGGTGACGGCCGTGGTGGCGCACGAGCTGGGCCACGCGAAGGACTCCGACGTGGCGGTGGGCACGCTGACCGGGGCGCTGGGAGTCGCCGCCGCGGTGGTGGCCCTCTACCTGCTCGGCTCGTGGGGGCTGCTGCTGCGGTTGGCCGGCGTCGACTCGATCGCCCATCCACGCGCGTTTCCACTGGTAATTGCCCTGGTCACGGTGGCTGGTCTGGTCGCCACCCCGGTGCAGGCGCTGGTGTCGCGGCGGGTGGAGGCGCGGGCCGACGCGCACGCGCTCGCGCTCACCGGCGACCCGGCGGCCTTCGAGTCGATGCAGCGCCGTCTCGGCACGGTCAACCTGGGCGACCCCGACCCGCCGCGGTGGGAATACCTCTACTCGGCCTCGCATCCGTCCACCGTGGAGCGGATGGCCGCCGCCCGCGCGTACGCCCGGGAGGCACGCCGATGAGCCGCACGTTGCTGATCACGAACGACTTTCCGCCCCGCCCGGGGGGCATCCAGTCCTTCGTGCACAACCTCGCCGTGCGTCAGCCGGCGGGGTCGGTGGTCGTCTACGCGTCGAGCTGGCGTGGTGCGGAGAAGTTCGACGCCGACCAGCCGTTCGAGGTGATCCGGGAACGCACCCGGGTGCTCCTGCCCACCCCGCTGATCGCCCGGCGCGCGGCCCGGCTCGCCCGCACGTACGACTGCGACACGGTGTGGTTCGGCGCGGCGGCCCCGCTGGGGTTGCTCGCCGCCGGTCTGCGCAGGCGCGCGGGCGTACGCCGGGTGGTGGCGCAGACCCACGGCCACGAGGTCGGCTGGGCGGCGCTGCCGGCCGCGCGGCCGGCGCTGCGGCGCATCGGGCGTGGCGTCGACGTGACCACCTACCTCGGCGAGTACACGCGCGCCCGGCTCGCCCGGGTGCTGGCCGGGGTGACCGACCTGCGGCGGCTCGCGCCGGGCGTGGACGTGGACGCCTACCACCCGTCGGTGGACGGCGAGCCGGTCCGGGCCCGGTTGGGGCTGACCGACCGGCCGGTGGTGGTCTGCGTGTCGCGTCTCGTGCCGCGCAAGGGCCAGGACATGCTGATCCGGGCACTGCCGGAGATCCGCCGCCGGGTGCCCGACGCGGCGCTGCTGATCGTCGGCGGCGGGCCGTACCGGGCCACCCTGGAGAAGCTGGCCCGCCAGACCGGCGTCGAGCGGGACGTGGTCTTCACCGGCTCGGTGCCGGCGGCCGACCTGCCCGCGCACTACGCGGCCGGCGACGTCTACGCCATGCCCTGCCGTACCCGCAACCGTGGCCTGGACGTGGAGGGGCTGGGCATCGTCTACCTGGAGGCGTCCGCGACCGGCCTGCCGGTGGTGGCCGGCGACTCCGGCGGCGCGCCCGACGCGGTCCGGGAGGGCGAGACCGGGTACGTGGTCCGTGGCCGGGACGTCGCCCAGCTCGCCGACCGGGTCGCCCGGCTGCTCGGCGACCGGGACCTGGCCCGCCAACTCGGGGCGGCCGGCCGGGCGTGGGTGGAGCGGGAGTGGCGCTGGGAGGCGCAGGCGCAGCGGATGGCGGCTCTGCTGGCCGGCTGACCGCCGCCGCCGCTCAGGCGCGGGGTTGCCGGGGCGGGGCGTAGCGGGGGACGTACTCCTGGTCGGTGAGCCCTTGGATCGCGGCCATCACCTCGTCCGTGATGGCCCGGATGTCGCGCGGCCCGGTGATGCGGTCGGCGACCGGGATCGCCGGGCCGAAGCGCAGGGCGACCGGGTGTCGGCGGGGGATTCGCGCGTCGACCGGCAACACCTCGGCGGTGCCGAGTACGCCGACCGGGATGATCGGGACCTCGGCGTCGCGGGCCAACCGGGTCATTCCGGTGCGGCCGCGGTAGAGCCGCCCGTCGGGGGACCGGGTGCCCTCCGGGAAGATGGCGACGAGACCGCCGGCGCGCAACACCGGCACGGCCGCGTCGAAGGCCGTGAGGGCGGCCCGGCCGCCGGCGCGCTCGACGCGGATGGCGCCCATGCCGGCCACGACGTGCCGGCTGAGCCAGCTGCCGGTGAAGTACTCGGCCTTGGCCCAGAACGTCACGTGTCGGGGTGTCAGGCAGGCGAGGACCACCTGGTCGGCGACGGACAGGTGGTTGCTGGCGAGGATCGCCCCGCCTCGGCGGGGCAGGTGCTCCAGGCCTTGGACGCGCGGTCGCCAGCCCAGTCGCAGGGCTGAGCCGACGGTCAGTTTGCTGAGGTCGTACAGCAGGGGCACGTCTTCTCCCGTTCAGTTCCGCGCGGGGCCGAGGTACGCGTCGAGCGCGGCCCGCAGCACGGTGTCGTCGTCGCGGTCGCCGGTGGCCAGCGGCAGGCTGCCCCAGGCCCAGAGCTGGGCGATGCCGTGCAGGTTGGCCCAGAGCGCGCCGGCCACCACCGGCGCGGGCGGGGCGGTCGGCTGGCGTGTCTGGGCAACCAGGTCGGTCAGGAGGGTGAACAGCGGCAGGCTCGTCTCGCGCAGCCGCAGACGACTGCTGGCCAGCAGGTCGTGGCGGAACATCAGCTCGAACATGCCGCGGTGCCCGGCGGCGAAGTCCAGGTACGTCCGGGCCAGCGCGACCAATCGGGTACGCGGCTCCGTACCGGCCGCGTGGATCGTCCGCTCCACCCGGGCGGTGAGGTCGGCGAAGCCCTCCCGGGCGATGGCCGAGAGCAGGTCGACGTGGGTGGGGAAGTAGCGGCGCGGGGCGCCGTGCGACACGCCCGCCCGACGGGCGATCTCCCGCAGGGACACGGCGGACTGGCCCTCACGCAACACGAGGTCGACTCCGGCCGCCACCAGCCGGGCCCGGACTCCGGCCTCCTCCACGGTCATAGACACTGTCTACCAGTTCGCCGTAGACGTTGTCTACGGCCGTGGGCGACGGTGCGGGTGCCCGTGCCGGCTCAGCGGATGCGGGCCAGGATGCGGTCGGCAGGGGCCGGGCGGCCGAAGTGCCAGCCCTGGGCGGCGTCGCAGCCGATCGCCCGCAGCCGCTCGGCCTGCCCGGCGGTCTCCACCCCCTCGGCGGTCACCGTGAGGTCGAGGGCGTGCGCCAGCGACACCAGCGAGGCGAGGATCCGCTCGTCGGTACGCCCCACCGTCGGCGACCGCAGGCCAGCCACGAACTCGCCGGCCACCTTCAGCTCGGTGACGGGCAGATCCCGCAGGTACGCCAGGTTGCTGTAGCCGGTGCCGAAGTCGTCGATGGCGATCCGTACGCCCAGGTCGGCCAGCAGCCGCAGCGCCCGGACGGGCTCCTTGGCGCTGCTCATCATCGTGCTCTCGGTGATCTCCAACTGGAGTCGTTCGGGCGGCAGGCCGGTCTGGCGCAGCAGCGTACGGACCTCCCGCACCAGACCGGGCCGGTGCACCTGCCGGACGGCCAGGTTGACGCTCACGAACGGCGCCTGCGCGCCATCCGTCGACCACGCCTCCGCCTCCCGGCACGCCTCGGCGAGCACCCACCCGCCCAGTTGCACGATCAGACCGGTCTCCTCGGCCAGCGCGATGAAGCTGTCCGGCCGCAGGACGCCCAGCTCCGGGTGTCGCCAGCGGACCAGCGCCTCCACACCGAGCAGTCGGCCGTCGCGCAGCGAGGTCAGGGGCTGGTAGTCGAGATAGAACTCGCCCCGCTCCAGCGCGGCCGGGATGGCCGCCGACAGGGCGTACCGGGCCAGCTCGCGACGGTTGCGCTCGGCGTCGTAGAGCGCCCAGCGCGCCCCTCCGGCCGACTTCGCCCAGTGCAGGGTGCTGTCGGCGGCCCGCATCAGGTCACTCGGGTTGGAGCCGGCCACCTGCCGCTCGACGATGCCGATGCTCGCCGTGACCTGGAGCTCGTGCCCGTCGACCACCGCGGGTGTCCGGACCGCGGCCAGAGCGCTCTCGGCGACCTCCACGACTGCGTCGGTGCCGCCCGCGCCCTCCACCAGGATGACGAACTCGTCCCCACCGAGGCGGGCCACCAGATGCTCACCGAGGCACTGGCGCAGCCGGTCGGCCACCGTGGTCAGCAACCGGTCGCCGACCTGGTGTCCCAGCGTGTCGTTGACCACCTTGAAGCGGTCCAGGTCGAGGAAGCACACCCCGACGCGTTGGGCGCCCCGGCCCGGCTCGTTGAGCGCGGCGGTGAGCCGCTCGGTGAACAGCGTCCGGTTGGGCAGACCGGTGAGCGGGTCGTGGGTGGCCTGGTGGCGGAACCGCGCCTCGCTGGCCCGCAGCGCCCGTTCGGCCTGGGTGCGCGCCATCATGGCGGCCCGGCGGATGGACTCCTGCTCATCGAGCGTGCGGTCCCGCAGCGCGCGGGCGTAACCGGTCGCCACGGCGGCCAGGAGTCGGGCCATCCGGTCCTCGACGTCCTCGGCCACCAGTCCCAGGTCCCGCACGAGCCGAAGCTGGATCACCTCGACGGTACGGCCCAGTCCCTCGGCGGACGCGATGTGCGCGGCGACCAACTCCGCACCGACCCGGTGCCCGGCCCGCAGGTCGAACGGCTCGGCGAGCAGCGCCTGGGCCAACTGGCCGGCGAGCCTCTGCAACAAAGCCTCGAGCTGGGCCTGTGTCATCGGTAGGTAGCTCGTACCGGAGACCGCCTTGGCCCAGGCGCGGGCGAAGGTGCCGGGGCGGGTGACCGCCGAGGGCGACTCAGTCACCGAGTCGCCCGACGCCGCCCATGAAGACCGCCCGCTCGGCGTCCTCCGCGCTCTCGGGAGTGTCCGGTCGCCACTGTGGCACCCAGACGACGCCCGGATCGACCAGCTCGAACCCGTCGAAGAGGGCGGTCACCTCGGCCCGGTTGCGAATCGTGAGCGGGCTGTCGGTACGCCGGTAGACGCGTTCGGCCTCGGCGCGCTCCTCCCCGGCGCGGCCGTCGTCGCTGGCCTGCGACAACACCAGGTAGCTGCCGGGCGCCACCGCGTCCCGAAGCGTCGCCAGCAACTCCGCCGGCCGGTCGTCGTCGGGGACGAAGTGCAGGACCGCCACGATCATCACCGCCACCGGCTGGCCGAGGTCGAGCAGCCGGCGCGTGTCGGGGTGCGCCAGGATCTCCTCCGGGTGCCGCAGGTCCTCCTGGACGATCGTCGCCCGGTCGTTGTCGGCCAGGATCTCCCGGCTGTGCGCCACCGCGACCGGGTCGACGTCCACGTAGACCACCCGCGACGCCGGGTCGATCCGCTGGGCGATCTCGTGCACGTTGCCGACCGTGGGGATGCCCGAGCCGATGTCCAGGAACTGGCGGACGCCGGCCTCGGCGAGGTGGTGGACCGCCCGGCGCAGGAACGCGCGGTTGGCCTGCGCGGCCAGCGGCGCCTCCGGTACGGCCGCCACCATCGCCTGCGCGGCGGCCCGGTCGGCGGCGAAGTTGTGCGATCCGCCGAGGTAGTAGTCGTACATCCGGGCGACGCTCGGGCGCTCGATGTCGATGGTGTCGGGCGCCCAGTCCGGCCGCTGCATGCGCTCACCCCTTGAGTCCACGACGCGGACGTCATCGCCCGCGCGGGTATTCTGCCCCCGCGGTACCCGCCAGACCATAGCGTGCCCGTCCACCCGTCGCGGACGTCGGTCGATACGCGAAGGTCCGCGACGGCGGCGAGCCGGCGCGGACCTTCGGTTACGGGATTACGCTCAACGAACGGGCGCGGGTCAGAACTTCGGCGCGTCCGGCGCTTCGAGCAGGCCGAGTCGCAGCGCGGTCATCAGGGCCTGTGCCCGGTTGGCGGCGCCGAGCTTCTCGTAGAGCTTGGAGATGTGCGTCTTCGCCGTGGACTCGCTGACGAACAGCTGCTTGGCGATGCCCGCCACGCTCATCCCGTCGGCGAGCAGCCGCAGCACCTGCCCCTCGCGGGGGGAGAGCTGCGGGCCGGAGGGGGCGAGCCGACGCTTCATCGCCTCGGCCAGGTCGGCGGCGGTGAACGCGCTCGGGGACGAGGCGGCGTGCCGCGCGGCGGCCACGACCTCGTCGGCCGGGGCGGTCTTGGGCACGAAGGCGCTCGCCCCGGCCTCCAGGGCGCCGAAGAGCTGGTCGTCGCCGGCGTACATGGTCAGCACCACGATGCCCATCGACGCGCTGGACTTGCGCAGCGCGCGGGTGGCCTCCAGGCCGCTGCCGTCGGGCAGCCGCAGATCCATGATCACCACGTCCGGCTGGAGGGCGCCGGCCTGGCGTACCCCCTCTGCCGCGGTCGCGGCCTCGCCGACGACCTCGAACTGACGGTCGCGCTCGAAGGCGTGCCGCAGGCCCTTACGAATCAGGTCATGATCGTCAACAAGGAGGACCTTGGTGCGGGTGGCCGGTGTCGGACTTGTGGTCATCCTCGGGTTACTCCCCTTCTGGTGCTGCGCTGTCACGCACGTTATCGCGCCGGGACGAGGTGCCGAGAACCACCGCCACGGTCGTGCCGCTGGGTTGCCGCGGCCTGATCTCCAACCGGCCCCGGATACGTTCCGCCCTCTCGGCCATGATCGCAAGACCGTACCGCCCGTCGGGGCGCTGGTCAGCCATCCCCTGACCGTCATCCGACACTTCTATTTGCGCGTACGGGGGGTCGACCTCACACGTGACCCACAAATTGGACGCTCCGGCGTGCTTGCGGGCGTTGGTCACGGCCTCCTGCGCGATGCGCAGCAACTCGGCCTCGGTGGCCGCCGGCAGGCGGGCCGTGGACTCGTCCAGCGACAGGTGCACCCGCAACCCGCCCGACGCGCCGACGGTGCGGGCGTACTCGGCGATCGCCGCGGCCAGGCCGCCCTGCCGGTCCACCTCGCTGCGCAGCTCGAAGAGGCTCAGCCGCAGCTCCTGGATCACCCGGGTCACCTCGGCGCGCAGCGTCCGCAGGGCCTCGGCCGTCTCGTCCGCGTCGTCGAAGACGGTGGCCAGGGCGTTGTCGATGCCGTAGCCGACCATCACCAGCTCCTGCGCCACCCCGTCGTGGATCTCCCGGGCCAGCCGCTGGCGCTCCTCGTTGGTGGCCAGCGACCGGACCTCGTCGAACAGCAGCGCCGCCTCCAGCCGCAGCGCGGCGGGCCGGGTCAGCCCGGTCACCCGGGACACCACCGGCGGCGGGTACGCCTGCGCGACATCGGCCTCCAGCACCACCAGCCCCACCGTGCGTACCCCCGCGACCAGCGGGACGATCAGCGCGGACACGTCCGGACCCCGGTGCGAGCGGGACTGCGAGCGGGCGGCGGTGGTGGCCTGCTGACTGGCCCAGGCGTCGGCGATGGCCGAGTCCGCGTCCAGCGTCGTCTCCCAGTCCACGCGGTCCGCCCCGGCCTGGGCGAGGACCACGAGCCGGCCGCCGCCGCTGGCGGACAGCACCGCGCCGCGGTCCGCCCGGGCCACCGTGCGCAGCTCGTCGATCAGGTGCTCGGAGATGCCCCCCGGGTCCAGGGTCGCCCCGGGCAGCTGCCGGGCCACCGTCCGCAGTTGGGTCAACAGCCGGGTGGCCTCGGCGTACGGCTGGGGCTTGCTGTCGGCGCGTACGGCCATCACCCGGTGCAGGGTGCCGGCGGCGTAGAGCCCGAGCGCGGCCAGGATCAACCACTGCGCGCAGACCGCGAGGTAGCCCACCTGGCCGAGTTGACGTTCCCCGTCGACCTCGGTCAGCGCCCCGCTGACCAGCAGCGTGCCGGCGGTCACCGCGAGCAGCGCCGCGCCCTCGCGGAAGCGGCGGCGCAGCGCGGTGACGGTCACCGGCACCGCCAGGTAGGGCAGCACGGCGGAGGCGCCGAGCCCGTCGACCGTGCCGCCGATCGACGCGACCGCGGCGACCTGGCTCGCGGCCAGCCCCAGCACCACCACCTCGGCGACCCGGCTCAGCGGCCCGACCAGCCGGTGCTGCGGCGCGAGCAGGGAGGGCAGCCCGGCGACCGCCAGCAGCGCGATCCACCACAGCTGGGTGACGTCGCGGGTGGCGAACAGGGTCAGGATCGCGACCAGCGCCAGCATCACCACGCGGGCGGCCGCGGCGAGAGGATGCGGGTGTGGGACGGCGGTTGTGGATGCGGGCACGTGACGGATCGTAGTCAGCCGCGGTAGATGTCGGCGATCTCCGCCGCGTACGTCTTGTGGACGACCTGGCGTTTGACCTTGAGCGACGGGGTCAGCTCGCCGGTGACCTCGGTGAAGTCGCGGGGCAGGATCCGGAAGACCTTGATCGCCTCGGCCTTCGACACGGCCTGGTTCGCGGCGTCGATGGCGGACTGCACCTCGGCGCGCAGGCCCTCGTGCTCGCGCAGCGTCTCGACCGAGGTCTCCGGTGGGAGCCCGGCGTTCGCCAGGAAGGTCGGCAGCGCCTCCTCGTCGATGGTGACCAGCGCCGCGATGAACGGCTTCGCGTCTCCGACGACGACGCACTGACTGATCAACGGGTGCGCCCGGACCTGGTCCTCCAGCACCGCCGGGGCGACGTTCTTGCCGCCGGCGGTCACGATCAGCTCCTTCTTGCGGCCGGTGATGCTCAGGTAGCCGTCGGCGTCGAGCTGGCCCAGGTCACCGGTGCGGAACCAGCCGTCGGGGCTGAGCGCCTCCGTGGTCGCCGCCTCGTTGTGCCAGTAACCCTGGAAGACCAGCTCGCCGGAGATCAGGATCTCGCCGTCGTCCTCGATCCGGACGGTCACGCCGGGCAGCGGCCGGCCGACGGTCCCG
Organism: Micromonospora sp. NPDC049662; assembly: GCF_040675055.1. Lineage (NCBI taxonomy): Bacteria > Bacillati > Actinomycetota > Actinomycetes > Micromonosporales > Micromonosporaceae > Micromonospora > Micromonospora sp. NPDC049662. The sequence continues at coordinate 23,726 of NZ_JBFAOC010000033.1, read as the reverse complement.
ATCCGGGTGCCGGTGGGCAGGTTCGCGGCGGCGGCGGGGGACGTCTCGGTCAACCCGTACCCCTCCAGGACCGTCACGCCGACGCCGCGGAAGAAGTGGCCGAGCCGCGCGCCCAGGGGCGCGCCGCCGGAGATGGCGTCGCGGCACCGCCCGCCGAGCGCGGCGCGCAGCTTGCGGTAGACGAGCCGGTCGAAGACCGCGTGCTGCGCGCGCAGCGCCAGGCCCGGCCCGCGCGAGGTCTCCAGCGCCTCGCTGTACGAGATGGCGACCTGCTCGGCGCGGGCGAAGACGCCGCCCTTGCCGTCGGCCTCGGCCTTCTGCTTGGCCGCGTTGTAGACCTTCTCGAACACCCGGGGTACGGACAGCACGAAGGTCGGCCGGAACTCCTGCAACTCGCCGACCAGGTTCTTGGTGTCCGCGCAGTGGGCGAGGGTGGCCCGTGCCTGCACCACGCCGATCTGGATGAGCCGGGCGAACGCGTGCGCCAGCGGCAGGAAGAGCAGGGTGCTCGCGCCGGCGTTGAACAGGTTCGGCAGCACGGGCACCGCGTTGGCGATGTCGGCGTACATGTTGCGGTGGGTCAGCACGCAGCCCTTGGGGCGGCCGGTGGTGCCGCTGGTGTAGATGATGGTGGCCAGGTCGTCGGCGCGGACCGCCTTGCGCCGCTGCTCCACCTGGGCCAGCTCGACCGTCGCGCCGACGGCGACCAGCTCGTCGACCGCGCCCCGGTCGATCTGCCAGACGTTCGTCAGCTCGGGGAGGCGGTCGCGGACACCGGCGATCAGCTCGGTGTGGGCGCCCGTTTCGACAAGCGCGGCGACCGCGCCGGAGTCGGCGATGATCCAGGCGGCCTGCTCGGCGCTGGAGGTCTCGTAGATCGGTACGGTGACCCCGCCGGCCGCCCAGATGGCGTAGTCGAGCAGGGTCCACTCGTAGCGCGTCCGGCTCATCAGGGCGACCCGCGCGCCCGGCTGGACGCCGGCGGCGATCAGGCCCCGGGCCACGGCCGCCACCTCGTCGCGGAACTGCAGGCAGGTCACTTCGGCCCAGGTGGTGGTGTCGCCGCCGTCGGCGGAGCGGGTGGCGCGGGCGAACTGCACGGTGTCCGGCGCGATCTCGGCGTTGTCCCAGACCGGATCGGTGAGGTTGGCCGCCTCGCCAACGGTGACGATCGGTGGAACGGAGAACTCGCGCACTTGCACTCCTTCGTGCTCGCACTGGCCTGGGCCGGACTCTGCCCGAGAGCATCGGCTCTGTCGAAACCTACCCGGCGGGCGGTTCGGGTGGGGTAGGCAGGGCGCGGCGGGGGCGGCGGGGGGTGTGGGCGGCGTCAGCCGGGTAGCCTCCCCCCATGGCGGACTCCTCCACCCAGTCGATCATCATCGGCGCGTCACCCGACCGGGTGGCGACGGTCATCTGCGACTTCCCGAGTTACCCCGAGTGGACCGAGGCGGTCCGCCGTGCCGAGGTGATCGAGGAGTACGAGGACGGCTACGCCAGCCAGGTGCGGTTCACCATCGACGCCGGGGTGATGGCCGACGAGTACGTGCTCGCCTACGAGTACGCCGAGGACCTGTCCCGCGTCGAGTGGCATCTGGTCGCCCCCTCGAAGATGCAGAAGAGCCAGCGTGGCTCGTACGACCTGGTGGGCAACCCGGACGGGACCACCACGGTGACGTACACGCTGGAGGTCGAGCTGTCCGTGGGGATGCTCGGCATGTTTCGGCGCAAGGCCGAGAAAATGATCATGGATACGGCGTTGAAGCAGCTCAAGCGCCGGGTAGAAGCACCCGGTGCGGCGCAGTGACGCGTCCGGCAGCGGGGTAGAGGAGCCGAGGGTGGGCGGAACGGACCCGGGTTCGGCCCGGGAAGAGGCGGAGCGTCTGGTGGCGGCCCTGCTCGCGGGGGCGCGGCTGGCCTCCAGCGGGTCGACGGGCGGCGCGTTCGGCCCGTTGGGCGGGATGTTGGCCGGTGTCCTCGGTCACAGTGCCGCTCCGGGCGGCGGCGATCGCGCCCGTGGTGGTTTCGCCACCGGTTCGGCCGAATGCTGCGTCTGCCCGGTCTGTCGTGGCATCGCCGCGTTGCGCGATCCGAGTCCGGAATTCGCCGAACGCCTCGCCACCGGCGCGGGCGACCTCGCCGCCGGCGTGGCCAGCCTGCTCCGCGCGTTCGCGCCGCCGGAGCCGTCCCCGACGACCGGGCCGGAGTGGGCCGCGTCGTCGCAGGCGGCGGCCGGTGCGGGCGGCGACGGCGAGCCGGCGCGGCCGGCCTCGACCGCGCGGTCGGCCGAGGCCTTCGACGAGCACGTGTGGCGCGATGCCACCCGCACCGGGCATGATTCCCAACCGGCGCCGGAGCGGGATGTCTGGTCGGTCGCCACCCGGTCGGCGGACACACCCGCCCCGGCCACCGCGGCACCCGTCGACGACGCCGGGGCGGTGGCCGCGCCGGTGCCGACCAGCCGACCCGTGGTGCCCGCTTCGCGGGCGTCCGACGACACCGGCGCGGACGCGCCGGGCGGCGGCGCCTGAGCGCGGGACATCGCGATCCGGACCGGCGTGCCCCGCGGCGCGCGCGAGCCGGACAGCACAGCAGAGGGGAGCGGCGGCGGTGACGCTGACCATCGGAGTCGACGTGGGTGGCACGAAGGTGGCCGGCGGTGTCGTGGACGACACCGGCACGGTCCTCGTGCAGAGCCGACGGGACACCCCCGCCGACGACGTCGCCAAGACCCGCGACGTCATCATCGAGCTGGTCGACGAGCTGGCCGCCGGGCGAACGATCGAGGCGGTCGGCGTCGGCGCGGCCGGCTGGATCGACGCCACCCGCTCGACCGTGCTCTTCGCCCCCAACCTGGCCTGGCGCGACGAGCCGCTGCGCGAGTACGTGAGCGCCGCCGTCGGCCTGCCGGTGATCGTGGAGAACGACGCCAACGTGGCCGCGTGGGCCGAGTTCCGCTACGGCGCGGCCCGCGCCGCCGACGACTCAATGATCATGTTCACGATCGGCACCGGCGTCGGCGGCGGCATCGTCCTCGGCGGCGAGCTGATGCGCGGCGCGCACGGCATCGCCGCGGAGCTGGGCCACATGCTGGCCGTGCCGGACGGGCACCAGTGCGGCTGCGGGCGGCTCGGCTGCATCGAGCAGTACGCCAGCGGCAGCGCCCTGGTCCGCTTCGCCCGTGCCGGCGCTCGACAGGAGCCGCAGCGGGCCACCGCCCTGCTGGAGCTGGCCGGCGGCGAGCCCGAGGCGATCACCGGTCACATGGTGACCGCCGCCGCGCAGGGCGGCGACCCGGTCTCCGCCGAGGCGTTCGCGCAGATCGGCCGGTGGCTGGGCACCAGCCTCGCCGACATGGCGCAGATCCTCGACCCGCAGGCCCTGGTCGTCGGCGGCGGCGTGATCGACGCCGGTGACCTGCTGCTCGGCCCGACGCGTCGCTCGTACCTCGACGCGCTGGCCCAGCGGGGACGCCTGCCGGTGGCCGAGGTCCTCCCCGCCGAGCTGGGCAACAGCGCCGGGGTGATCGGCGCGGCCGACCTGGCCCGCCGGATCTGAGGGCGGCCAGGAGATGGGCGTACCGCTGCGCGTGGTGTCGTACAACATCCACAGCCAGCGCGACGACACCGCCGCGCTGGCGGCGGTCGTCCGGGCCGCGAAGCCGGACGTCGTGATCGTGCAGGAGGGTCCGCGCCGGTTCCGGTGGCGGCAGAAGTCGGCCACGCTGGCCGAGTCGTTCGGCCTGGTGGTGGCCGCCGGAGGGCTGCCCGCCCTGGGCAACCTGCTGCTGACCAGCCTGCGGGTGCAGGTGCGCGGCGCCCGGTGCCAGCGGTTCCCGCTGACCCCGGGCCGGCACCTGCGCGGCGCGGCGTACGCCGACTGCCGGGTCGGCGACGCCCGCTTCACCCTCGCCGGCTCGCACCTGTCCACCGACCCGGCGGAGCGGCCCGCGCAGGCCGCCGAGTTCCGACGCGGCCTGGACGCCGCGAATGCTCCGGTGGTGGCGGGCGCCGACCTGAACGAGGGCCCGGACGGGCCGGCCTGGGCGACGGTGGCGCGCGGCCTGACCGACGCGGCGGTCGCGGCCGACCGCGCGGAACGGCTCACCTACTCGTGCGCCGACCCGCGCCGGCGCATCGACGCGCTCTTCGTCGACCCCCGGATCACCGTGGTCGACTACGACGTGGTGGACACTCCGCAGACCCGCCGGGCCAGTGACCACTTCCCGGTGCTCGTCGACCTGCTGCTGCCCGCCACGGCCTGACCCCCACCGGTCCGGACCCGCCGATCGGTCCGCGCCGGGGCTGGACATCCGGCTCCGATGTGGAGAGGATTTCGCGGCGAACCGGCACCCGTGCCGCACAAAAGGAGATGTCCCGGTGTCCACCTCCACCGACCAGGGCCGGCCCGACCCGGATGCGATCCCGTCCGCGCAGAGCCGCGACGGCCGCTCGCTCTCCGACCGGGGCGACACGGTCTGCGTCATCGGCGCCGGGGCCAGCGGCCTGACGGCCATCAAGAACCTGCGCGAGCACGGGTTCGGGGTGGACTGCTACGAACGCGAGACCGGCGTCGGCGGGGCCTGGAACTGGCGGCACGACCGCAGCCCGGTGTACGCCAGCACCCACCTGATCTCGTCGAAGCCGTTCACCCAGTTCCCCGACTTCCCGATGCCGGACTCCTGGCCGGACTACCCCCACCACGGCCAGCTCCTGTCGTACTTCGAGCGGTACGCCGACCACTTCGACCTGCGCTCGCACATCTGGTTCGGCACCGAGGTCGTCCGGGTCGAGCCCGCGCCGGGGGAGCGGTGGGACGTGACGACCCGCTCCACCGGCGGGTACGGCCCGGAGCGCACCTCCCGCTACGCCGCCGTGGTGATCGCCAACGGGCACAACTGGTCGCCGAAGCTGCCCCGCTACGAGGGCCTGGAGGAGTTCCGGGGCGAGATCATGCACGCGTCGTCCTACAAGGACCCGGCGCAGTTGCGCGGCAAGCGGGTGCTCGTGGTCGGTGCCGGCAACACCGGTTGTGACATCGCCGTCGAGGCCGCCCAGCAGGCGTCGCGCTGCTGGCACTCCACCCGGCGTGGCTACTGGTACGCCCCGAAGTACGTGCTGGGCCGACCGGCCGACCAGATCAACGACGCGCTGCTGTCACTGCGGGTGCCGCTGCGGGTCCGCCAGTGGCTCTACCACTGGACGATGCGGTTGACCGTCGGCAACCTGACCCGCTTCGGGCTGCCCAAGCCCGACCACCGGGTGTACGAGACGCACCCGATCGCCAACAGCCAGCTCGTCTACTACGTGGGCCACGGCGGGATCGGCCCGGTGCCCGACATCGCCCGGTTCCAGCCGTACGCCGTGGAGCTGGCCGACGGCCGCGAGATCGACCCCGAGCTGGTCATCTTCGCCACCGGCTACCTGCCGCGCTTCGAGTTCCTCGACGCGTCGGTGTTCGGCGACAGCGCCGGCACCGGCCGTCCCACGCTCTGGCTCAACGCCTTCACGCCGGGGCACCCCACGCTGGCCGTCGCCGGCCTGGTGCAGCCGGACTCCGGCCTGTTCACCCTGTCCCACTGGCAGACGGTGCTCTTCGCGCGGCTGCTGCTGGCCCGACGGGACCGACCCGAGCGGGCCGCCGCGTTCGCGCAGCGGGTCCGGGACCGGGCCGGGGAGCGCTACGCGGGCCAGGTCAAGGACAGCAGCCGGCACTGGTTCGAGGTCGGGCACGCCGACTACCTGCGCGCCGTCCAGCGCGCCCTGCACGACCTGGAGGGCAAGTGAGCGCGAGGAGTGAGCTTGCGAGCCCCGCAGTCGCGAACGAAAGGCTGGATCAGTGACCGAGGTGCGGATCATGCGGGGCCGGGAGTGGGCTCGTCCGGTCCGGCCGGCGCGCCGTGAGGTGCTCAGCGCCGTACCCGAGTTGGAACAGGGGCGTCCGCCGCTGCTGTTCGTACCCGGGTTCGGGCACGGGGCGTGGGCGTTCGCCGAGCACTGGCTGGGCCATGCCGCGTCGCGGGGCTTCCCGGCGTACGCGCTGAGCCTGCGGGGGCACGGCGGCAGCGAGCCGGCGCCGGAGGCGACGCTGCGCGCGTACACCCATGATGTGACCCAGGTGGCCGCGAGCCTGCCGCGCCAGGCGGTCCTGGTGGGGCACGGCGCCGGGGCGCTCGTGGTGGCCCACGCGATGGCGCGCTATCCGGCGCGCGGCGCGGTGCTGGTAGCGCCGGTCTTCGGCGGCTGGGGCGTCTTCGGTACGGCGGTGCGCCGCAACCCGGCCGGGACGCTGCCGGCGGTGTTCGGCGGACCGCTGCGGCTCAGCCGCGCGCAGCTGTTCAGCCGGGAGTTGCCCGACGAGGACGCCCGACGGTACGTGGCGCGGCTGGGCCGGGCCGGTCGGCGCGCGCAGTGGGCGCTGCTGGGCGAACCGCAGGCCGAGGCGGCCGTGGGCGAGCCCCCGGTCCTGGTGCTGGGCAGCCCGGACGACCGGGTGGTGCCGGCGGCGACGTTGACGCGGGTCGCCCGCCGGTACGGGTCGGCGCCGCTGTTGTTCCCCGGCATGGGGCACGACCTGATGCTCGACGCGCGCTGGGCCGAGCCGATCGACGCGATCCTGGACTGGTTGGAGAAGGAGCCCGCCGGCCGCTGATCACGCGGCCCGGTCAGCCGCCGGCGTGCTGGGTCGCCCGGGTCGCCGGCCGTGGCACCCGGGCGGTGCCGTCGGTGCTGGTGAGGCGGCTGACCAGCGCGCCCGTCTCGTCGAGGGCGCTCAGGTAGGAGCGGGCCCAGGCCCGGATGTCGTGCTCGTGCAGGTGGGCGCGCATCGCCCGCATGCGGGCGATGACGTCGGCGGGGTCGGCCCGCAGCGCCGTGCGCAGCGCCTGCTTGAGCCCTTCCAGGTCGTGCGGGTTCACCAGGTACGCCTGGGACAGCTCCGCGGCGGTGCCGGCGAACTCGCTGAGCAGCAACGTTCCGGTGTCGTCCACCCGGGCGGCGACGTACTCCTTGGCGACCAGGTTCATCCCGTCGCGCAGCGGGGTCACCGCCATCACGTCGGCGACCCGGTAGAGCGCCGCCAGCTCGGCCCGGTCGAAGGGCTGGGTGAGGTAGTGGATGGCGGGCTCGCCGACCCGCCCGAACTCGCCGTTGATCCGGCCCACCTCGCGCTCGATGCGTTCGCGCAGGATCTGGTACTGACCGACGCGTTCCCGGCTCGGCATGGCGACCTGGACGAGCACCGTGTCGCGGACCTTGACGTCGCCGCTGGCCAGCAGCTCGCTGTACGCCTTGAGTCGCTGTTCGATGCCCTTGGTGTAGTCCATCCGGTCCACGCTGAGGATGACCTGCCGGGGATCGCCGAGATCCTGCCGCAGGCGGCGGGCCCGGGCGGCCACGTCGGGGCGGGCGGCGAGGGCGGCCATCTCGGCCGTGTCGATCGAGACGGGGAACGCGCCGATGCGGACCACCCGGTCGTCGATCCCGATCCGACGGTCGGTGGCCGGCAGCTCCAGCACCCGGGTCACCAGCTGGGCGAAGTTGTGTGCCGCCTGCGCCCGCTGGAAGCCCACCAGGTCGGCCCCGAGCATGCCGCGCAGCAGCTCGGCGCGGCGCGGCAACTGCATGAACAGCTCCGGCGGCGGGAACGGCACGTGCAGGAAGAAGCCGATGCGCAGGTCGGGGCGGAGCGCGCGCAACAGCCCGGGTACGAGTTGCAGGTGGTAGTCCTGTATCCAGACCACGCCTCCCGGCTCGGCCACCTCGGCGGTCGCCTCCGCGAACCGCTGGTTGACCCGCTGGTACGCCTCCCACCAGCGCCGGTGGTGCTCGGGTTGCTCGACGGCGTCGTGGTAGAGCGGCCAGAGGGTCGCGTTGGCGAAGCCTTCGTAGTGATCGCGCAGGTCCTCGTGGCTGAGAGCGACGGTGTGCATGTGGACGCCGTCCACGTCCGGCAGGGCGGGCGCCGGGCCGGTGCCGCCGGCCCAGCCGACCCAGATCGCCGGGGTGTGTCGCAGCAGCGGGTGTAGCGCGCTGACCAGCCCTCCGGGGCTGCGTCGCCACTCGCAGGCGCCGTCCGGGGCCTGGCTGTCGTCGATGGGGAGGCGGTTGGCCACCACCACGAGGGAACTCTGTCGCATCTCGGGCATTCCGATCAGCAGAGGACTGACCGCCACGAGCAAGGGAAAACCGGTCAGTCAGCGGGGGAAGTGACGTACAGCGGTATTCCTACTGACAGTAAGTTACACCACTGTTACGCCCCGAGTGAGGGCGGTCGTGTCCCGCGATGCGGGCCGGGTAGGGCCAGCTTCATAAGGGCGGCCGGCCAGTTTCTTGCTGATGAAACAGGCGCTAGACGACGGCGCCGTTGTCCGGGTCGTCGTCCTCCTCGTCACCGGGGCGCAGCCGCCAGATCAGCGTGACGAAGCCGGCCAGGATGCCCGTGAACCCGAACAGGGTGACCGCCGAGCGGTCGATCGGGAGCAGCGACGGGAAGAGGAAGAGCACGAACCCGACGACCACGGCGAGCGCGCCGACCACCGCGTACTTGGAGACGCGGGGCAGCGGCGGCGGCGGGGGCGGGTGGTAGGTGTCCTCGTCGTCGTCCGGCAGGTCGGCGCCGAAGGTGTCCAGACCGTCCAGCAGTGAGGGCTCATCGTCCCGGCTGTTGCGGCCGACCGAGATCCCGGAGAAGTCGGTCGCCGACGGCAGTCGACGGACGTCGGTCGCGGTGGGCCCGGCCTCGTCGACGCCGGAGCGGGCGAGCGGACCGGCCGTCGGCTCGTCCCGGGTGTCCCGGTCGTCACGTTCGTCCACGTCCTCCGCGGCCGGCCAGGGCCGCTCGTCGGTGGTCGAGGGGGTGCTGTGGAAGCCGGCCACGATCCGGGCCCACTCCGCGTCGATGTCCGGCTCGTCGCGGGCCGGGGGCTGCTCCGGGGCGCTCTCGTCGGCGAGCTGCGTCAGGTAGTCACGGGCGGTCCGCAGGTGCGAACGGTCGACGTAGAGCCGGTCGACCGGACGGGCCGGGACGGTGGTGGTACGGGTGACCGGATTGAGGTCGGCCGACGGTTGCAGGTAGGCGGCGATCCCGCCGGCGGCCAGCACGTCGAGCAGGTGCTCGCCGACGCGCGGATCGACATCGCCGACGACGGCGTACTCGCTCGCGTCGAGCCCGTTGTCCCGCCGTCCCCGGCGGGCCCCACCCGCTGACACCCGGACATCCTCCTCAACGCGCCCTGCGGCGCGGCCACCGCTGCCCCCTCGACGCCCGTGCGCACGTCGTGCTCTGAATCGTGACACGTCAGGGGCCGGTTCCGGGAGTGCGTTGTGTCGCGTCTTGGAAAGTCGGGGCTGCCGTCGCAGGTCGCGGCGGGGGTTCTTTGTCCGTTCTTGCGCGAGACGTGCGATCTCGGTGATCGTTGACGCCAGGGCGACCCGCGGTCCCGAACACCGCCCTGCGACCTGCCACCGACCGGGAACGAGAGGCGCACGTGGCTACTGACGACCACGAGGAGCTGAACATCCCGCCGCACCTTCAGACCTTCGCGCAGCGTCATCACCTTGACTACCGGCAGACGCCGCCCGGGATCGCGCTCTACCTGGGCCTGGGTTCGGCCCTGCTGGGGTTGCTGTTCAGCACCGCCCCGAAGGTCACCGGCGACCGGGCCCTCGGCTATCTGATGCTGGGCAGCGGTGTCGTGCTCCTCGTCGTCTCGCGGGTGCTGCACCGGCGCACGCGACGTCGGGAGGAGCAGCTGTACCAGGAGTTCCTGCAGTGGAAGACGGAGCGCGGCGAGTAGAGGTCGACATGGATCCGGCCTTGGAGACCGTCGTGGGGGAGCGCGTCCGCCGCGTCGTGGTGGTGAGCGTCCGTCCGTTGTGGTGAGAGCGCTCGCTTCGTAGGCTCCACGGGGATGACGGCCAGCGCTGTCGCGCCCCCCTCGGAAAGGACGCCGGTGCTCTACTGGCTGTTGAAGCACGTGATCCTCGGTCCGCTGCTCAAGTTGATCTTCCGCCCGCGGGTGGAGGGGCTGCGCCACGTGCCGGCGACCGGCCCGGTGATCCTGGCCAGCAATCACCTCTCCTTTTTCGACTCGATCTTCATCCCGTTGATCGTCTCGCGGAGGGTCACCTTCGTGGCCAAGGCCGAGTACTTCACCGGCAAGGGGATCAAGGGCTGGTTGACGAAGATGTTCTTCGTCGGCACCGGCACCATCCCGGTGGACCGCTCCGGCGGCCAGGCCGCCCGCGCCGCGCTGGACACCCAGTTGCGGGTGCTGCGCGCCCAGGGGGTGGCCGGCATCTACCCCGAGGGCACCCGTTCCCCGGACGGGCGGCTCTACCGGGGCAAGACCGGGGTGGCCCGGCTGGCCCTGGAGAGCGGCGCGGTGGTGGTCCCGGTGGCGATGCTCAACGCCGACGAGCTCCAGCCGCCCGGCCGGTTGCTGCCCCGGATCGGCCAGGTGCGGGTCCGCTTCGGCGCGCCCCTGGACTTCTCCCGCTACGCGGGCCTGGCCGGTGACCGGTTCGTCGAGCGCGCGGTCACCGACGAGATCATGTACGAGGTGATGGAGCTCTCCGGCCGCGAGTACGTCGACATCTACGCGCAGAAGCTCAAGACGCCGGTGGCCGCCTGACTCTCAGCAGGCGACCGCCGGTCCGGTCGGGCTGATCGGCCGCCCGGTCAGCGCCAGCAGGCCCGGCGCGTCGTTGCGCAGGGCGAAGGTGCGCACCTCGGCGCGGGGCGCCCGCGCGCCGGCCGGGTCACCCGCCCGGGTCAGCTCCGCGGCCGCCAGCGCCAGCGCCAGCACCCGGTCGCTCGCGTCCGGGATCCGCCCGTACGTCTCGGCCGCGGCCAGGTGCAGCTCGGCCGCGCGCCGGTGGTCGCCGTCGGCCGCCGCCACCGCCGCTGTCACCGTCCGCAACGCCGCCTCCGACCACGGCGTCCGATGTCCGACCCGGTCCAGCATCGCCCGGACCTGCACCGCGGCGTCCCGGCCGGCCAGGGCGCCGGCGTACGCGGCCGCGGCGATCCACTCCCCGCTGGCCAGCGCCGGCACCGCCGACCAGGACCGTTCCAGTTCGTCGATCAGCTCCGCAGCCTCGGCGTGGCGCTCCTGCAACGCCCGACACAGCGCGGCCATGCCCAGCATCGTCCAGCGCAGCCGGTGGAAGCCGCTGCGCCGGGCGGTGGCCAGCGCGTGCCCCAGGTCGGCCGGGTCCTCGTCGTCGCGCAGCACGAGCAGGCAGCACCGCAGCCCCCGCACCTGCATGTCCCAGCTACCGGTCGGCGTGTCCACGAACGCCTCCGCCGCGGCCAGCAGCCGGCCGAAGTCACCCTCGAACCAGGCCCGCATCGCCTCGGCCGAATAGCTGGTGGTCAGCGTCTGCCCGCTGGCCGTGCGCGCCGGAGCGGCCGAGAGCAGGGCGTTCGAGCGCAGCCAGTCGCCCTCCTCGCGGATGGCCCAGGCCAGGTTCTGGGTGGCCCGGGGCAGCGCGAGCAGCTGACCGGCCCGGCTGAACTCGACGATGGCGTGCAACTCGTCCAGGCCGATCCGGTCGCCGGCCTGGTAGCGGGCGGTGGCCGCGGTGATCCGCGCGTTGGTCCGCGCCTCGGTCAGGCCCAGCCGCTCGGCGATCTCCGCCGCGGTGTCCGCCGCCGACACCGCCGGGTCGCGCTCGTAGTTGAGCATGTGCAGGCGGCCCAGCTCGGCGTACGCGTCGGCCTTCTGCGGGCTGTCCGGTAGCTGTTCGAACAGTTGGACCGCGCGATCCAGGCAGGCCAACGCCTCACCCCGGTCGGCGCGCAGCCAAGCCGCCTGGCCGAGCAGCGTCCACGCCCGCGCGGCGCACGCGTCGTCACCGTGCGCCGCCAGCCGGTCGGCCAGCGCGTGCACCTGCTCCGGCCCGCCGCCGGAGAGGAACGCGTTGCCGTCCCGGTAGAACGAGATCTCCGTGCTCAGCAGCTCCAGTTGCAGCCGGCCCACCGGGTCGCTGTCGTCGGCCAGGCCGAGCGCCCGGCCGGCGTGGCTCGCCGCCGCCTCCAGCCCGTGCAGGGCGTACGCCCGGCGGGCCGCCCGGTGCAGCGCCTGTCGCGCGGGCCCCGCGTACCGCTGCATCTGCATGCCGAGGGACCGCGCGATCTCGTGGGCCGCCCAGCGGTGGTGGGCGAGGACCTCGGCCAGGTCGGTGTCGCGGCTCTGCGACAGCGCGTCGAGCCAGTCCGCGGCCCGCTCGTGCCGTGCCACCCGCTCGGTTCGGGGCAGCCGCTGGTAGCAGACGTCGCGGACCAGCACGTGCCGGAACCGGAACTCGGCCTGCCCGGCCATCGTCGACGCGGCCTGCTCGTGCACGAAGTCGCGCTGTTCGAGGCGGCGCAACGCGCGCTCGACCGACTCGACCGGCTGCCCCAGCGCGGCGGCCACCGCGCCCGGCCAGAACTGCACCCCGACCACCGAGGCGGCGAGCAGCACCGCCCGGTCCTTGGCGTCCAGCAGGTCCACCCGGTTGGCGATGACCGAGTGCACGCTCTCCGGCATGGTCAGTTCGAGCTGCTTGTCCAGCGACCAGCCCCGCCCCGACTGGCGCAGCGCGCCCTGCTCGATCAGCATCCGGACGTACTCGTGCGCGTAGAGGGGGTTGCCGCCGGCCACCTCGATGAGCGGCGTCAGCATCTCGGCGGAGAACGCCGCCTGGCCGAAGAGGTGCGCGTACAGGGCGGCGATGCCGGTGTCGCGCAGCGGCGGCAGGGTGATGGTCACCGAACCCGTGATCGTCCCGGCCCAGCTCGGATCCCGGTCGACCAGCTCCGGACGGGCGGTGCACAGCAGCAGGAGGGGCACCTCACGAGCCGCCGCCCCGAGCAGTTCCACGAAGCGCAGCATCGCGTCGTCGGCCCAGTGCAGGTCCTCGAAGACCAACACGGTGGGGCGGCGGGCCGCCAACGCCAGCAGGAACCGCCGCCACGCCGACTCCGCCTCCTCCGCCGGCAGCGGCGTGCCGGGCAGTCCGACCAGCGGACGCAGCGCGTCGACGACCCGGTCGCGCTCACCCGGCCCGATCAGCTCCCCGACCGCGGTGCCCAGCCGCTGGGCCGCGCTGGCGGCCGGGTCGGTGTCCAGGATGCCGGCCTCGGACTTGACGATGTCGGCGAGCGCGGCGAACGTGACGTTCTCACCGAACGGCGGGCAGCGTCCCGTCCGCCACGTCAGCGGCTCGTCCACCAGCCGGCCGGTGTGCCGGTACAGCTCGCGCAGCAGCCGGCTCTTGCCGATTCCGGCCCGGCCGAAGATCGTCACCACCTGGGGCAGCCGGTCGCGCAGCGACCGGTGCAGGGCGTTGACCAGCATCCCCAGCTCGTGCTCGCGGTCCACCAGGGGCGTGGTGTCCGGCTCCCGGTCGGTGGGCTGACGGCGCAGCGGGGACAGGGCGAGCCACACCTCGGTGGGTGAGGAGCGCCCGCGCAGGGTGACCGGGGGCTGCTCCTCGTAGCGGATCGCGTCCTTGGTCAGGGCGTGCGTGGTGCCGCAGACCAGCACCCCGCCGGGCGGCGCGACCGACTGCATCCGCGAGGCGGTGTTCACCACGTCACCGGCCACGATGGCCTGCCCACCGTCGCGGGCGGCGGCCACGTCGACGAGGGCCTCACCGGTGGCCACCCCCACCCGGAAGCGCATCTCGGTGCTGCCCGTCGGCGCGAACCGAGTGAGCACCCGTTGCAGCTCCAGCCCCGCCCGTACGCAGCGCAGCGCGTCGGTCTCGGTGGCGATCGGCGCGCCGAAGAGCGCCATCACCGCGTCACCGATGTACTTCTCCACCACCCCGCCGTACTGGCCGACCACCCGGCGGGCCGCCGAGAAGAAGCCCGTCTGCATGCCGCGGACCTGCTCCGGGTCGGCGCGCTCGACGTACGGGGTGAAGTCGATGAGGTCGACGAAGAGCACGCTCACCCGCCGGCGGTCCTCCTGCGGGGTGACCGTGGCGGTCCGGTCCGTGCCCGGCCGGGGCGACCCGCACGAGGTGCAGAACGCGACGTCCGAGGCGAGCGGACGAAGGCAGTGCGGGCAGACAGCACCCAGCTCGGCGCCGCAGCCACCGCAGAAGCGGTCCCCGTCGGCGGCCGTGCGTCCACAGCGCCCACACTGCGCGGCGATGACACACCCTCCACTGGCGATACCGGCCACGCCCCCAGCGCCGCCGCCCGCAAGGAGTATCGCCCCCGGAAGGGCTTGTCGGGTACCGGCCTGTTGGTTTGTGGACAGTCCACCAACGGCCTGAGCGACTACATTCAGTCCGCCACATCTTCGATCAGCGACCAGAGGGGGACAGGTCAATGGTGTACGTAAAGCTGGAGAGTGACTGGACCGACGGCAAGGGCGTCAGTCACTCGGCGGGCGAGTCCGTGGACGTCGACGCCGCCACGCTCGCCACGCTGCAGGCCGAGGGGATCGTCAGCGAGCAGTCCACCGGCTCGGGCGGCGACAGCAAGGGCCCGAACAAGTGGGCCGGCCCGGGCAGCCCCGGAGTCTGAACCGCACTTCGGTGACACAGCGCAACGGCCGGGCCGCCCGTGGGCGGCCCGGCCGTTGCGGATGTATGAACCCCGCGTTCGGGGCGGTGGGCAGCTCAGCGGTCGTTCATGCCCGCCCGACGGCGCAGCGCGGCGACGTCCGTGACGACGATCCGGCGCCCCTCGGTCCGCAGCCAGCCGCGGCTGGCGAAGGAACCGATGGCCTGGTTGACGCTCTGCCGGGAACCGCCGGCCATCTCCGCCAACTGGCTCTGGTTCAACTCGATGGTGATCATCGGGGCCTGGCTCTCGCCGGCCAACCGGACCAGCGTCTTGGCGACCCGACCCGGCAGGTCGAGGAAGACGTGGTCGGCGTTCTGCTCGGTGAGCCGGCGGATCAACCCGCCCAGCGACCGCATCACCGCGTCCAGGATGCGTGGGTTGGAGTGCACCAGCTCCATGAACGCGCCCCGGGAGAGCGCGAGCGCCGCGCAGTCCTCGATGGCCTCGGCCGACGCGGAGCGGGTGGAGGCGTCCAGCAGGGAGACCTCGCCCAGCACGTCCGGCGGACGGATCACCGACAGCACCGCCCGCTCGCCGGTCGGCGCGGTGCGGAACACGGCGACCGCGCCCCGGCGCAGCACGATGAGCGACTCGCCCGGGTCGTTCTCGACGAACAGCAGCTGACCCTTGCGGTAGGTGCGCGGAACGGCGGCCGCGATGACCCGCTGCCGCACCTCGGGCTCCAGGCCAGCGAACATCTCGACACCCGTGAGCGCGTCACCCGGCTCCGGCAGGCGCATCTCCACGGCCCAACCCCTCCCCGGTCATGGACCACACAATCGCTCACCGGGTGAACCTGATGGCCCTGACGAGGTGAACTGACACCGGTTCGGCATCCGGTAGCGGTACACATCAGATCATGACGGTCCGGTCGCTTGCTGTACACCCCTCGAAGCACTTCCGTGACCGTCGCGAGCTGCGGCGTACCCCCTGGGGCTTCGCCGGAGCGGCGTCGGCGGCCGGGTCGCGGCCGGCCCACGGCGGGCCGGCCGGGCTCGGACCCGGCCCCGCCGCGCGCCGACGGACGGCGGTGGGTGAGGATGTCCGGAATGGTCTACCGCTACTTCTACGACTGCGAGTTCATCGAGGACGGCCGGATCGTCGACCTCGTCTCGATCGGTGTCGTCGACGAGAACGGCCGCGAGTTCTACGCGGTCTCCACCGAGTTCGACGACTCCCGAGCCGTGCCCTGGGTCCGACGTAACGTGCTGGACCGGCTGCCGTCGCCGGCCGACCGGGCCTGGCGCTCGCGGGAGCGCATCCGCGACGACCTGTACGACTTCCTCATGGAGCCCGTCCGGGACCGGCCGGCCGAGCAGTTGGAGCTGTGGGCCTGGTACGCGGCGTACGACCATGTGGTCCTCGCCCAGCTCTGGGGTGCGATGCCGGCGCTGCCCCGGGAGATTCCCCGGTTCACGAAGGATCTGCGGCAGCTCTGGGACGACCGGGGCCGGCCGGCGCTGCCGGACGCGGACGCGGCCCGGCACGACGCCCTGGTCGACGCCCGGCACAACCTGGCCCGCTGGCGGGCGATGACGGCGCGCTGAGCGATGGTCATACGTCTGTAGGTTTGACCGGTTCTGTCCCGGGCAACGGTTCGTCAGCCGAGCCGAGGGAGATTGCCATGAGCAACGATCCGACCAGCGTCGCCGACGCCCGGGCGCGGGTCACCGAACTGATCCGCGCCGCACGGATCTGCATGCTCACCACCATCGCACTGGACGGGCGGCAGGTGAGCCGGCCGATGGGGCTGCAGGAGGCCGAGTTCGACGGGGACCTCTGGTTCTTCGCCTACACCGACTCGGCCAAACTGCGTCAGATCCGGGTGAATCCGGAGGTCAACGTCGCCTTCTCCGACCAGAGGCACAACTCCTGGGTCTCGGTCTCGGGGACCGCCAGTGAGAGTTCCGACACCGAGCGCGCGAAGCGGCTCTGGAACCCGCTGCTCAAGACCTGGTTCCCGGACGGGCTGGACACTCCCGGCCTGACCCTGATCAAGGTGCACGCCAGCTCCGCCGAGTACTGGGACTCGCCGAGCAGCACCGTGGTCAACCTCCTCGGCTTCGCCAAGGCCGCCGTCACCGGCCGTCCGCCGTCACCCAGCGAGAACCGTGAGGTGACCTACTGAGCCGCCGCCCCCCGGGGCGCGCTGTCGTCGCGCGCGCAGGCCGACTACAGTGCGCAGTGACGGCCCGCCCCGGGCCGGCAACGGCGCCGATGGTCTGACCTGACACATACCCTGGGGCATATCGGGCTTTACCTGATGCTCCAGGAGGATGAGCGGATCATGCGTATCGGCGTGCTCACCGGCGGCGGCGACTGCCCGGGTCTCAACGCGGTCATCCGGGCGGTGGTCCGCAAGGGCGTCGCCACTTACGGTCACGAGTTCGTGGGCTTCCGGGACGGCTGGAAGGGCCCGCTGGAGGGTCTGTCCCGCCCGCTCGGCATCGCCGACGTGCGCGGCATCCTGCCCCGGGGCGGCACCATCCTCGGCTCGTCCCGGACCAACCCGTTCAAGATCGAGAACGGCGTCGAGCGGATCAAGGACAACCTCGCCGAGCAGGGCGTGGACGCGCTGATCGCGATCGGCGGCGAGGACACCCTCGGCGTGGCCACCAAGCTGCACGAGCTGGGCGTGAACGTCATCGGCGTGCCGAAGACGATCGACAACGACCTCGGTGCCACCGACTACACCTTCGGCTTCGACACCGCCGTCAACATCGCGATGGAGGCCATCGACCGCCTGCACACCACCGCGGAGAGCCACCACCGCACCCTGGTCGTCGAGGTCATGGGCCGGCACGCCGGCTGGATCGCCCTGCACGCCGGCCTGGCCGGTGGCGCCAACGTGATCCTGCTGCCCGAGCGGCAGTTCGACGTCGAGCAGGTCGCCGGCTACGTCGAGAAGCGCTTCCAGCACCAGTACGCCCCGATCGTCGTGGTCGCCGAGGGCGCCCAGCCGCTCGACGGCCAGATGGTGCTGCACAACCAGGAGCTGGACGCGTTCGGCCACGTCCGCCTCGGCGGCATCGGCCAGTGGCTCGCCGAGCAGCTGGAGGCCAAGACCGGCAAGGAGGCCCGCACCGTGGTGCTGGGTCACATCCAGCGCGGTGGCACCCCGACCGCCTTCGACCGGGTCCTCGCCACCCGCCTCGGCCTGCAGGCCATCGACGCCGCCAACGACGGCGACTGGGGCAAGATGGTCGCGATGCAGAGCACCGACATCGTCCGGGTGCCCCTCGCCGAGGCCACCCGCGAGCTGAAGACCGTGCCGCTGGAGCGGTACCAGGAGGCCGAGGTCTTCTTCGGCAGCTGAGGTGTAAGGAAGGGCCCCCTCTTAACGCGTGGCGTATAGCAGGGGGCCCTTGCTAACAGTCGACCCGTAGCAGTCGACCGACGAGGAGGCGTGGTGAGCGGGCACACGGTTGCGGTGATCGGCGCGGGCAAGATCGGCGAGCTGATGCTCTCCGGGCTGCTGCGCTCCGGATGGCCGGTGGAGCGGCTGCTCGCCACGGCGCGCCGACCGGACCGCGCGCAGGAGCTGTCCGACCGCTACGGCGTCCGGGTGGTGGACAACCTCACCGCGGTGGAAGAGGCCGGCGTGCTCGCCGTCTCGGTCAAGCCCCAGGACGCCGCAGCGCTGCTGGACGAGATCGGTCCGAAGGTGCCCGCCGACAAGCTGGTCATCTCGCTCTGCGCCGGGCTGCCCACCAGCTTCTTCAACCGTCGGCTGCCCGACGGCACCCCCGTGGTCCGGGTCATGACCAACACGCCGGCGCTGGTCGACCAGGCGATGACGGCCATCTCCGCCGGCGCGTACGCCACCGGGGCGCATCTGAGCCTCGCCGAGGAGATGTTCAAGCCCCTCGGTCAGACCATCCGGGTGCCCGAGTCGCAGCAGGACGCGGTCACCGCGCTCTCCGGCTCCGGACCGGCCTACTTCTACCTGCTGGTGGAAGCCATGATCGACGCCGGGATCCTGCTCGGTCTGCCGCGCCAGGTGGCGCACGAGCTGATCGTGCAGACCGCCATCGGGTCCGCCGTGATGCTGCGCGACTCCGGCGAGCACCCGGTCAAGCTGCGTGAGGCGGTCACCTCGCCCGCCGGCACCACCATCTCGGCGATCCGTGAGCTGGAGAAGCACGGCGTCCGCGCGGCGCTGCTCGCCGCGCTGGAGGCGGCCCGGGACCGCGCCCGCGAGCTGGCCGCCCAGGCCGACTGACCACGCCGAGCGGGGTCACTGCGGCGCGGTAGGTGGCGCATACTGGCGGCGTGTTCACTCTCGCCCAGGCCCGGCACCTGGTGGCCACCCTGCAGCCGCGTGTCGACGAGCTGATCCGTGTCCGCGCCGACCTGGCCGAGTTGCGCGTCGACCTGGCCGACCACGGGGTCAGCGCGCTCGGTGGGCTGGCCGAGGTCAAGGGGCTGGAGGCCCGGCTGCACGCCGTCGTCGACGAGCTGCACCAGCACGAGATTCAGGTCAAGGGCATCGCGCCGGTGCTGCTCGACTTCCCGGGCGAGCGCGAGGGCCGCGCCGTGCTCTGGTGCTGGCTGGAGGGCGACTCCGACGTGCGGTGGTACCACCGCGCCGAGTGCGGCTTCGCCGGCCGTCGCCCGCTCTGACCGTCCCGCGCCGCCGCGCCGCTGGGGTGTTGATCCACTCGGGTTCATGGAAACCGTGGTGTTAGCTTGCGCCGGATGCCGCGATTTCCATGAACCCGAGTCGATCAAACCCTCCGCCCGCCGCAAACGTCGTCCGCTTTGACCGGGCTGGTCACCCGTCGAGGACCGCGAACACCACCACGTTGTCCCGGTAGTGTCCGCGCCGCCGGTCGAAGTCGCCCCCGCAGGTGACGAGGCGCAGCTCCGGCCCGGGTGTCGGGCCGTAGACCGTGGCCGTCGGGAACCGGTCCTTGCGGGTGCGCAGCGACCCGGTCACCCGGAACGACAGCCACTGCCCGTCGCGCCACACCTGAACGCGGTCGCCGGAGCGCAGCTCGTCGAGCCGGGCGAAGACCGCCGGGCCGCGCCGCGAGTCCAGGTGCCCGGCGAGCACGGCCGGACCGGTGTCGCCGGGGGCGGGGCCGCCCCCGTACCAGCCGGCCGTGTCGAAGTCGGCCGGCGGGACGAGCGCGCCGGCGCGGTCCAGGCCCAGCACCGTGAGCGCCGAGTCGACGCCGATGCGCGGCACCCGTACCCGGGTGGGTGGACCCTGTGGTCGCGGCGACGCGGCCACCGACGGGCAGCCGTCGGCGCAGCCGGGGTGCCAGGTCGCGACCGGCGGCGGCCCGGTCGTCGCGAGCCCGACGCCGCTGCCGGCGGCCAGGCAGACCGCCGCGCCGGCCGCGACCAGCGCGGCCAGCGGCGCCCGACGGTCGCGGTGCCGTCGGATGGCGGGCCCGATGCTCACCAGGTGGTGCGCCGCCGCCGACGCCACAGCAGCAGGCCCGCCGCCACGGCCGCCGCGGCCACCGCGCCGGCCATCAGGGGGTACGCCCCGAGCCCACGCCCGGCCGTGCCACCCGCGCCGGTCTCCACCCCACCCGCCGGTACGACGGTGCCGCCCTCGGCGTCCTGACGCAGTTCGGCGCTGAGCCCACCCTGCTTGTCGTCGAGGACCAGCAGCGAGTAGACCGCGCCGCCGGTGAGCCGTACCTCGGTGTCGGTGCTCGGACCGCCCGCGCCGGTCAGCCGCAGCTTCCAGGTGCCCGGCTCGACCTGTTGGTAGTCGGTGGTGGTGGCGAACTGCACGCCGTCGGCGATCCTCGGGCCGTCGGGGTCGGCCACGTCGAGGACGGGCGTGCGCACCGACGCCTGCACGACGCGCACCTTGGCCCGGCCCTGCGTGGGAGCGCTCAGGTCGTCGGTGAGCACCCGCAGCCCCAGGTCGGCGTGCCGCCCGACACCGGCCACCGTGTACGCGCCGCCACTTCGCACCGCGACCTCGGTGGTGAGCACCGGCGGCTCGCTGGCGGGCGTGCCGGCCTCGCGCATCGCCACCGCGTACCGGCCCGGAGGCAACTGGAGATAGTCGGAGACCACGCCGTAGCCGACGCCGGGAAAGACCCTCGGCTTCGCGGCGTCGGGGGCGGCGAGGTAGACGTCCACCGCCGGTGTGTCGGGGGAGAGGTGGGCGAGTCGGACGTACCCGACGCTGGCCGCGCCGGCCGACGCCGGGATCGCGGCAGCGAGGGAGGTGCCGAGCAGGAGCGCGCCGGCACCGGCCAGCAGCCGGCGGGACGCGGTACGAAGCGTGTGCATGTCGCCTCCGAGGCACGGTCGGTGAGCGGGCGGCAACCCACCGACAGAGTCCCGTGCGTGAGACTCTCGCGCAAGTTGTACACGCGATGTTTCTTCCCGCCGCGCCGTCGGATGCTGCCCGTGCCGGATGCTGCTTGTGCTGCGGGCCGTGCTGCGGGTCGCAAGATCGTGCTCGATCCAGGATGTAGTGGCCTCGGCGTCGGGAGGATGCCACTGGATCCATGATCGAGCGCGATCTTGCCGCTCGGAGAGGGATGCTCCTGACTCGTGGAGCGAGACTGCCAGCGGTCGAAGGGGCCTTGGCTTGTCTCGCGTTCGCCTATTCTCGGGCGGTGCGGGATCGACGCGTGGCGCTGGTCTGGGCGGTCTTCGTCGTCGTCGCGATGGTGTCCTGTGTGCTCGTGTCGACCCGCGATGACCGACTCTCCGATCTGCACATCTACTACGGCGCACTGTCCGATCTGCACGCCGGCCGGCCGCTGTACGAGTACCGCGCCGCCAACGGCGGGCCGTTCACCTACCCGCCGTTCGCCGCTCTCGTGCTGGGGCCGATCACTCTCGTGGGTGAGGGCGTACTCCAGGGGATCTGGCTGGTCGCGACGTGCGCGGCGGTCGTCGCCGTCGCCGCGATGGTCGGTGTCGCGCTGAGCGCCGATCGGTCCCGCCGCCCGTTGGTCGTCGCGGTGGCCGCCACGGTCCTGATGCTCTCGGCGCCGGTGCAGAGCAACCTGCGGTTCGGGCAGGTCAGTATCTTCGTCGTGCTGCTGGCGCTGCTGGACGGCATGGGCGTCGTTCCGCCACGGCTGCGGGGAGTGCTCGTCGGGGTGGCGGCGGCGATCAAGCTGACCCCGCTGCTGTTCGTCGTCTACTTCCTCGCCACCGGGCGCTACCGCGACGCCGGGCGTGCCGCGGCGACCTTCGTGGCCTGCGCCGGGCTGGCGGCGCTCGTGCTGCCCGGCGAGAGTTGGATCTACTGGACCGAGGCCGTCCGGCAGACCTCACGGATCGGCAACCTGGCCTCGCTGGGCAACCAGTCGGTGCACGGGATGCTGTTGCGCGTCGGGGTCGACGAGGCGACCCTGCCCGTGCTGTGGGCCGCTCTGGTCGCGGTGATCTGCGGGGTGGCGCTCCTTCGCGCCCGCCAGTTGGCGGCGCGGGCCCGTCCCGGCCACGCCGCCGTGCTCGTGGGCTGCGCCACGGTGGCCGCGTCCCCGGTGTCCTGGACCCACCACCAGGTGTGGCCGGTGCTCGCCGCGATGCTGCTGGTCGGCGCGTCCGGCGTCACCCAGCGGGTGGCCGGCGCGGCGCTGCTCGCCGCCATGGTCGTCTCGCTGGGGGCGGTCCTCGGACCGGTGTCGGCGCGTCCGGGCGTGCAGTTCCTGTTCGAGAACGCCCGTACCGTCGGCACGTGCCTGCTGTGCCTGGCCGGCTTCGGCGGTGTCGCGGTCGCCGCCGCCCGGGGCAGCCGTCGCCCCGCCGCTCGCCGGGCCTGGCTGCGGGTGGGCGTCACGTCCGCCGTGGCTCTCGCCTTCTTCGCCGTACAACCGCTGCCCGCCGGGGCGGACCCGACGTTCAAGGCGTACGCCCTCGACGACGTGGCCAACCCGCGGTACTTCTTCGTCTGCCGGGGTCCGGCCGAGTGCGCGGCCTACGCCACCGACGCGCCGGTCACGTTCGGCACCCGGGCGGAGAAGACCAAGGTACGGGTCAACGGTGTGGTCTCCCCTCGGGTGGCCCGACTGGAGTACTACTCCGCCCCGGGCGGCGCACCCCGCAGCATCCCCCTGCTGGCGCCCTACCCCGGTACCCGGATGTTCTCGTTCCGGTCGGCCAGCATGGCGCAGGGTCGGTTGGTGGCGTACGACGTCGACGGTCAGCCGGTCGCCAGTTACGACGACGAACTGGCCGTCGCCCTCCGGAGGGCCACCCGGTAGGCGGTCACCGGAGGGCGACGGGTGCTCAGCGGGTGGCGGCGGCCAGGGCCGCGCGCAGCTTCTCGGCGTCGCCCGGCGCCGGGTGCTCCCAGTCGGTCGGGGTGGCGGAGTAGAGCGTGCCGTACGCCGGGGTGTCCGGCTGGTAGCGCCAGCCCTCCGCGAGCGGGCCGACGTCGACCGCGTCGTACCCGATCCGGTCGAGGAAGGCCGTGACCTCGGCCTTCGCGGCAGCGTCGTCGCCGGCGATGGCGAGAGCGCTGCGGTCGGCGGCCCCGGATGGCCGGGCGAGCGCGGCCAGGCCCGTGAAGTAGATGTTGTTGAAGACCTTGACCACCCGCGACTCCGGCAGGTGCCGCTGGAGGAGTTCGCTGCTGGTGGTCTCGCCCGAGTCCAGCTCCGGGAAGTTCCCGTCCCGCTGCGGGTAGTAGTTGTTGGTGTCGATGACGACCTTGCCGGCCAGCGGCTGGACGGGCACCGCCCGGTACGCCTTGAGCGGCACCGTGACCACCACCAGGTCACCGACCTGCGCCGCGTCCTGCGACGTGCCGGCGCTGGCCCGCTCGCCCAGCTCGTCGACCAGATCGGTGAGCGTCTCCGGCCCCCGCGAGTTGCTCAGCACCACGTCGTAGCCGGCGGCCACGGCCAGCCGGGCCACGGTGCCGCCGATGTTGCCACTGCCGATCAGTCCCACAGTTGTCATGTTTCTTCCCAACTCCGTCCACCCACGACGCATTCCGGCCGATGCGCGAAGTTGTCCCGGTTACCGCACAACCTACTGCGGACGGACGTCGCCCGACCGGCCCCCACCCACGTACCACCCTCCGGTGGCCGCGCTGCCCCGGTGGCCGCGCTGCCCCGGTGGCCGCGCTGCCCCGGTGGCCGCGCTGCCCCGGTGGCCGCGCTGCCCCGGTGATCAAGAGGTTCGCGTCACCGATCGGCCGATTCCTGACGCGAACCTCTTGA
>NZ_JBFAOC010000032.1:0-73351 GCF_040675055.1 Micromonospora sp. NPDC049662 | reverse complement strand
GGGGGGGGGGCCCCCCCCCCCCCGCCCGCCCCCGCCCCCCCCCCCGCCTCTCGTTGGCCGACACCCGACACCAAAGCGTGCGGTAGCCGACTGTGACCAGGTCATCACGCAAAGCACACTCCTCCCCGACACGTCCCTGTCGAGTGGAGGAACCATGCGTCTCCGAACGTTCGTCACCGCCGCGCTGGCCGCCGTCCTGGCCGCCAGCGCGCTCGCACCACCGGCGCCGGCCGCCGCCGCCACCGCCGACCGCTGGGGCTTCGCGTACGTCAAGGACCCCACCGTGGCGGTCTGGACCGTGCTGGACACCAGCCGGCAGTGGGGTAGCTGGAAGACGGCGTTCCCGGCCGCCTGGGCCGACGGCGTCAAGCTCGCGCCCGGTCGCTTCCAGGTGCGCTTCCCGCAGGTGGGCGCCGGCGCGCGGGGCGTGCCCCACGTGACGCCGGTGAACCGGACCGGGCACTACTGCGAGGTGGTCCGCTGGTTCCAGTCCGGCACCGACGAGATCGTCGACGTGCAGTGCCACCGGCCCGGCGGCACCCGCGAGGACACCCCGTTCACCGTGCTCTGGACGACCAGCTCGGGCGTCGTGGCGGCCGGCACCTCCCACGCGTACGTGCAGTGGACCAGCGGCGTGCTGGCGCAGTCGTACAACTCGACGGGCGCGGTGAACACCGCCGGGCCGGTGGGCGTCGGGCAGTACCTGGTACGGCTGCCCGCTGTCGGACTGGCCGGCGTGCTCGCCGGTGACGTGCAGGTCACCGCCGTACAGCCGAACGCCGGACCCCGCCGCTGCAAGGTCAACTCCTGGAGCGCGGTCGGGACCGGGGTGCAGGTCTACGTGTTCTGTTACGACCAGGCCGGGGCCGCCGTCAACACCGACTTCGTCCTCTCGTACCACCGTCGCCGGCCGGTGATCGGCTCCCTCGGCCCGCCGTCGTACTTCGGTTACCTGGGTACCGCCGTGGGCGGGCCCACCAACGACAACTCGGTGCTCGGCGTCGGTGCGAACACCGTCGCGGCGATCGCGCCCGCCGGCCGCTACCTCGCGACGTTTCCGCAGATCGGTCTCAAGGAGACGCACGCGCAGGTGGTGGCGCAGGGCGCCGGCAACAACTACTGCCACCTGACCCAACCGTGGACGTACACCACCAACGCCGACGTCGACGTGATCTGCTTCGACAACGCCGGCGTCGTCACCCCGCACCGCTTCCTGGCCACCTTCACCTCCCGGCTCTGACCGCACGCGGCAAGTCCCGCCCACGGTTCGATCTGGTGATCGGACCGTGGGCGGGACCAGGTGCCGCGGTGGTCAGCCGAAGCAGTTGGGTACGGGTGGTGCGCTGGGCGTGCAGTTGGTGGGTCGGTTGCCGCTGATGGCCGACTTGTCGTCCACGGTGACCTGACCACCGTCGTTGAACACCCCGCCCGGCGCCACGACGGAGACGTTCTCCGTCACCTTGGTCTGGGTGAGGGTGAGGGTGGCGTTGTTGTAGATTCCGCCGCCGCGCGAGTTCGTGCCGAACGCCTTGTTGCGGCTGACGAGGGTGCGCCGCAGCACGACCACACCGCTGCCGTTGTAGACGCCGCCGCCGTTCTCGATGGTGCTTCTCGTGCTGGCGGCGTTCTCACTGATCTGGCTGTCCTCGGCCACGAACTGGCCGATCTGGTTGAACACACCGCCGCCGCGTTGGCCGGCGTCATTACGAACGATCTTGCCGTGCTGGAGCTGGAAGGTGCCGTCGGTGAAGATGCCGCCGCCCTCGCTACCGGCCGTGTTCTCGGTGACCTCGATATTCCTGGCCGTGGTGGTGCCGTTGATCCCGGTGCGGATGCCACCGCCGCGGAAGCCGGCGCTGTTGTGGTGCACGCGGACGTCGTCGAGCACGGCGACGCTGGAGTTCGACAGGCCGCCGCCCGCGCCGCCGATCGGCAGGATGACGACGGTCCCGATCGTGCTGTTGTCGCTGAGCCTGGTGTTCCGCACCGTGAGGTTGCCGTTGTTGTAGACGCCACCGCCGTCGAACAACGCGCCGTTGTCGCTGATCCGGCTCTCGTCGTCGCCGTACCGCTCCCGGTCCTTGCCGTCCTTGCCGTCCTTGTCATTGCCACCGTGGTCGCCGCGGCCGAGGATCCTGGTGTCGCCGAAGTTGGCGATCCCACCGCCGGTGCCGTTGGAGTGGTTGAAGACGACGTCGATGTTCTCCAGGGTGGCCCGACCGCCGACGTCGACGCGGATGCCACCACCGCCACCGCCGATCCCGCTGGTGTCGTCGCCGCCCTTGATGGTGGCGTCGCGCAGTTTCAGGTCACCGCCGGCCCCCACCTCGAGGATCCGGAACGGCGTCGCGGCGGCCGCCCGGACGATCGTGGAACCGTTGCCGTCGATCGTGATCGGCTGGGTGACGATGGGAAGTCCGACGGGGCCGAACGGCACGGGCGGCTGGGGCGCGGACGCGTTGAGGGTGTAGGTGCACCCCTTGGCGAGCCGGAGCTTCGCCCCGTTGCCGGCGTTCGCGCGGACGATCGCCGCGATCAGCTCGTTGGCGCCGCACGGCACGTCCCAGGCGTCCCGGCCGCCACCGCTCCAGTCGTCGTCCCCGCGCTCCTTGTCGCCCCCGTGCTCCTTGTCGCGACCGCCCGGATCGTGCTTGCCGCTGTCGTCGTCCGCCGCCCGGCTGCTGCCGGCGAGGACCTGTTTCCCGAGCAGTCCTCCGCCCGCTCCGAGCGCTCCGGTCAGGCCTCCGGGCACGCCGACGGCCGCCAGACCGGCGACCCCGGTCAGTCCGGCCACCCCGGCGACGAGCCAGCGGGCCCGGCGCCTCTTGGCCGGACGTGGCTGGTCTGCCGCCGCATCGCTGACGTTCGGGTGTCGATGGTTGGACATATCTGGCCCTTCTCCGTACACCGTGTCTCTGCACGCCACAGTCGGCGCAGACAGCGACAAATCGGTTGTCGCTCCCACGGGGAACGTAGCCGAGTCGAACTCACATCAACCGGACTTATGCGAAGAAGTCCTACGTTCGACGCAGGAGTGCGCATGACGGCCCCTTGCCTCCGTCACGCCGAAAGGTTATCCTCTAGCATGTTAGTCGCTAACTTTAAGGGGTCGTAGCCGATGCCAGCGGGTACGGGTCGCTGGCGATCGGCCTCGCCGGCTGCGGGTTCGGCGTCGGCGCCGTGATGGCCACCTCCCTGGAGGCGGCGGTCGGTTCGGTTGGTGACGACGACGCCGGCAGCGGCTCGGCGGTGGTCAACACGTTGCGGCAGGTCGGTAGCGCCGTGGCGGTGGCCGCGATGGGCAGCGTGCTCTCCGGCGTCTACCAGCGGGACCTTGATCCGGCGCTCGGCGGTCTCCCGTCCACAGCGGCCGACGCGGCCAGGGAGTCGGTGTTCGGCGCGGCCGCCGTCGCCGAGAAGCTCGGACCAACCGGTTCCGCGCTGTTGCGCTCCGCCCAACTGGCGTACGTCGATGGAATGTCGGCGGTGTGGTGCTGCTTCGGACTCGCCGTGGTCGGCGCCGCGCTCTGCCTGGCCCTCCTGCCGAAACGCGAATCGTTCGCATCGGTGACACCGCACCGGCCGGGTGCCGGGTGAGCGGCATCGCGCAGAGCGGCGGTTAGGCTGCCACGGTATTCAGACGAATCCGCAGAATGAGGCCCCTGTGAGCAGTGCCGATGCTTCCCGGGCACCGGGATCCGACTGGCGCCGCGAGAAGAGAGAACGCACGCGCCGGCAGCTTCAGCAGAATGCCATGCGGCTGTTCCTGGAGAAGGGTTTCGACGCCACCACTGTCGAGGAGATCGCCGCCGCCAGCGGCGTCTCGCACATGACGTTCTTCCGCTACTTTCCCACCAAGGAGGACGCGGCACTCGAGGACGGCTACGACCCGATGATCGCCGACCTGATCGCCGAGCGTCCGGCCGACGAGCCCGCCATCGACAAGATCCGGCACGCTCTCACGCACGGGCTCAACCAGCTGTACGACAGCGAACGCGAGGTGCTGCTGTCCCGGATGCGACTGGTCTACCAGACGCCGGCGCTGCGGGCCGGCACCGGACAGCGACGCGACGCCGACCAGCAACTGCTCATCAAGGCGCTGGCGCCGACCGCCAGCGGATCCCGGGACAGGCTGCGCCTGCGGGTTCTGGTCGCGGCCGCGCTGGCGGCCACCACGGAGGCCATCCGTTACTGGGCGGAGAGCAACGGCGCCGACGACCTGCGCCACCTCATCAACGAGGCCTTCGACGCGCTGCGCGCGGAGGTGACCCAGGGCGCTTCGGGCGACGAACCCCGCACCGACGCCGCCGCGCCGCGATCGCGATGAACGGCCGGGACCGGCTGGGACTGGTCGTCACTCGGCGAGCAGGTGCTTCTGCACCTTGCCCATCGCATTTCGGGGCAGCGTGTCGAGAAACCTGATCTGGCGCGGCCGTTTGTGGACGGACAGCGTCCGCGCCACGAAGTCGACGAGCTCGGCCGCGCTCACCTGGTCCGCGACGACGAAGGCGGTGACCTCCTGGCCGAGGTCGTCGTTCGGCGTGCCGACGACCGCGGCCTCGCGAACACCCGGGTGGGCCAACAGCGCATCCTCAACCTCACCAGCGCCGATCCGGTAACCACCGCTCTTGATCAGGTCGGTCGACCGACGACCGACCAGTCGATGCACACCATCGGGCGACACGCTCGCGATGTCCCCGGTGCGGAACCACCCGTCCCCGTCGAGCAGCCGGGCGGTCACGTCGGGCTTGCCCAGGTAACCGTCGAAGAGCATCGGTCCGCGAACCCACAGCTCCCCGATGGCCGTCCCGTCGGCGGGTACCGGCCGCCCGTCCTCGTCGAGCACCCGCGTCTCCGCGCCCGGCACGGGAGTGCCGACCATGCCGGGCCGACGGTGCGGGTCATCGGCGCGATTGCTCAACGTGATCAACGTTTCGGTCATGCCGTAACGCTCGACCGGCTGGTGACCGGTGAGCTGGCGCATCCGCTCGAACGACGGCGCGGGCAGGGCAGCGCTGCCGGAGACCAGCAGCCGCGCCGAACTGAGGCGCGCGGCGGCCGTCGGCTGGGCGCAGATCCGCGACCACACCGTCGGCACTCCGAAGTAGAGCGTGCCGCCCGCCTCGGCGTACGCCTCGGGCGTCGGCCGTCCGGTGTGGTGCAGCCGGCAGCCCACCCGCAGCGCGCCGAGCACGCCGAGGACGAGACCGTGGACGTGGAACAGGGGCAGACCGTGCACCAGGAGGTCGTCAGGGGTCCAGGCCCAGGCGTCGGCGAGCGCGTCGATGCCGGCCTCGACGGCACGGTGCGACAGGACCGCCCCCTTGGGCGCTCCCGTGGTGCCGCTCGTGTACATGATCAGAGCAGTGCGTTCGGGGGCCGGCGTCGGGTGCCGGGTGTCCGAGGTACGGCCCAGGTCGACCCGACGGACACCGATCCGCGCAGGTTCGTCCCCGGTGCCGCCGAGCAGCAGTGTCGCGCCGGAATCGCGCAGGATGTGCGCCCTCTCCCGAGGACCGGAGTCGGGCGGCACCGGGACGACGGCGGCTCCACCGAGCAGCGCGCCCACCATCCCCACCACGGTCTCGGCGGTCGCGCTGGCGTGCACGGCGACGACCGGTTCGCCGCGCAGGTCGTCTGCCACCGCGGCGGCGCATTCCCGCAGGCGCTCGGCGGACATCGTCACCGGCCCGAGGCGGATCAGATCATCGACGGTCGGGCTGGAGCGGTCGAGACCGTCGAGCAGGCGCATGGACCGAGGCTACGCCGAATGTCACGCGTACCTGACCGTCAGTATCTCCGGGGCTCACCCGGCGAGCGCGACGCAGCGGACGGACGTCGGTCGCGGCGGTGCGAGCAGTCCGCCCCCGACCGGCGGCGGGCGGGTCAGAGCCGGCGGAGCCGCTCGCGGAGCCAGCCGCGGTCGGGGTTCACCACGGCCTGAGCGTCGAACACGACCGTGGGCACCGTCTCGTTGCCGCCGGTGATCGCCCGAACGGCCGCGGCACCCTCCGGGTCGTGCCATATGTCGACCCAGTGTGCCTGCCGAGCGAGCCGGCCAAGTGAGAAGCGGAGCTGGAGGCAGTAACGGCAGCCGGGGCGCCAGTACACGATCGGCAGCCCGTCCGCCGCGCTGGCCCGCTGCGCTTCGGCGGCCCCCATCGAGCGGGGGAAGGCCCACGGCGACACCCCGAACGCCACCACCAGAAAGATCAGAAACTCGACACCGCCGACCACTGGCGACCCGGCGGCCAGTTGCGAAGCCAGGACCAGCACGCCGAAGGTCGCCGTCAACACCGTCAGGGCCCACCGCCGCACCACGCTGGGGACACTACCGTCGACGACCGGCTGCGCCCGCGCCACCCCGGTGGAGACCGGCCCGACACCCAGCGTCGCCCGGCGTCCATCGCACCCGCCGGGGGGCGCGCCCGACATCCATTGACTGATGCGAATACGTAAGCGCATCGCTACTATGGGTCAGTCTCGAGGCAAGGGGGTAGTGCCCGCGTGCGAAGTCCCGTCAACGGAACCGCGCCGACGTCCGCGCCCGGTCGACCCGCGCCCGTCGTGGCCGACCGACCGCGCGGGCTCGTCCGGCGTCTGGCGCTGTTGGCGGTGGCCGTCGGGGGCGGCTTCGTCCTGGCCCTCCTGTTCCAGGGGCCGGCCAGCGCCGACGACACGCGCGGCGGTTCCGGCGGCGCGCTTCATCGGCAGCTCGGCGCTCTGGTGGAGCCGGTCCGGCAGGTCACCATCACCGAACGCTCCGACCCCGACCCCCGCGGCGGCGTACGCGCCGACGACCCCCGCCGTGGCGGGCGCCACGCTCCGCTGACCGGCGCGATAGCCGGTGTCGTCGGCGCACGCGACGTGCCGTCCCCGACCGCGTCCCGCCGCCCGACGGCGGCCGCGCGGACCTCCGTGCCGCCGTCCCGGACGGCCACCTCCGTCCGGTCCGACGCCACACGGTACGAACGGCTGCGCTCCTCGACCGCGGCCCGCGCGACTCATCGTTCCGCCCACCGCGCCCGCCCACCTCGATCGGCGGCAGATTTCGCACGGCAGCCGGCGACCGCCGCGCCCGATCACCGAGAGCTGCCCGAAGCGCTCGCCTCGCCCGCCGTGGCGGGCCTGCTCACCCCGGTCCTGCGGCCCGCCGTCGACGTCGTGCGCGCCCTGCCGATCGCGCCCGTCGTCCCGGCGCTGCTGCGCGTCGTCGACGCCGTCCTGCCGCCCGCTCTCGGCGCGGTGGTCGTACCCGCGCCGCGTTCACCGGTCGCTCCCCCGGCGCTCGAACCGACCGCCGCGTCGCCCGCCGCCTCGCCCGGCGCGGCGCCCGCACCGGCCCCGCCAACCCCGCCGCCGGTTCCGGCGCTGCCGCCGATACACGCCGCGGCGACGCCAGCACCGGTCACACCGCCGCCGACACCCGTGGCCGCGTACCCACCTGCCATGGCCCCACCGGGCCACCTCGCCGCGCGCCCGGCGCCGCCGGCCGTCGCGGCCTACCCTCCGGGTCAGCCCGTCACCCCGGTCGACCAGGACGCCGCCGGCACCGACGAGGGCTCGGCGCCCGCGCCGGGCCTGATCCGGCCGGCTCACCGGCAGTCACACCCCGGCATCGCCGCGCTCTGCCACCTCGTGCCGCTCTCCGTCGAGAGCCGAACTCCGTCTGGGATCGCCCGCCCGGGCTGAAGCCGGCCGCCGACCGCCGGGCTGCTCGCCCGCGCGGTCGGTCCCACCCCGCTGGCCTGGTCAATGGTGCCCGCGCCCACGCGCCCTGACGGCGTGGTGGGCCCATGGCCGCCCGACTTCTCGCGTACGACGATCGCTGCCAACCCGTGGACACACCGGGTTCGGTGACCGTCGTGACGTGCACCTGAGATCGGAGAAACACGGTGATCCACGTTGTTGTCGCCGAGGACATGGGTTTGCTGCGCGGAGCGCTCTGCGCCGCGCTGTCCCGTGAGGAGGACATGGAGGTGGTCGCCGACGTCGAGGGCGTCGGCGAACTGTTGACGGCGGTCCGCCGGTGCAGGCCGCAGGTGGTGGTGCTGGCGCTGACACCGGAGCTGCCCGACCCGGTGGAGG
The DNA here is from genome assembly GCF_040675055.1 of Micromonospora sp. NPDC049662. Taxonomy (NCBI): domain Bacteria; kingdom Bacillati; phylum Actinomycetota; class Actinomycetes; order Micromonosporales; family Micromonosporaceae; genus Micromonospora; species Micromonospora sp. NPDC049662. The sequence goes on along the minus strand of NZ_JBFAOC010000032.1, from coordinate 65,263 downwards.
TGGTCGCCCGGATCAGCGCCGAGGCGCCGCACGCCGCCGTGTTGGCGATGAGCCCCCGGTGGAGCCCGGCCCTCGTGGAGGCGGCGCTGGCGGCCGGCGCACGCGGCCTGGTCGGCAAGGACAGCCCGCTGGTCGAGTTGGTGCGGTCGATCCGCGCGCTCGCGGCCGGGGAGCGGGCGATCGACCCGGCGGCCGCGGTGGCGGTGCTCAGTCCGTCGGAGATGCCGTTGACGCCCCGGGAGTTGGACGTGCTGCGGATGGCCGCCGAGGGTCTGCCACTCAAGGAGATCGCCGGTCGCCTCTTCCTGGCCCACGGGACGGTGCGTAACCACCTGTCGGCGATCCTGCGCAAGATCGGGGCCCGCAACCGGTTGGAAGCGGTGTGGCACGCCCGGCGCAACGGCTGGTTGTAGCCATCGGGGCGGGTCCGTCACGGGCCCGCCCCGTCGCCGTGCGGCCCCGACGAATGCGTGTTTGAATATTGACGTTGAGTGATCGTCATGCAAGCGCGGGAAGGTTCGTCGTGATCCGTACCCTGCTCGCTCTGGACGGGGCCCTGGTGTTGGGGGCGCTGTCGTTCGTCCTCGCCGCCGAGGACGACATCCGTGTCGTGGCGGAGGTGGATCGCGGCGACGCGGTCCGCGCGGCCGTCCATGCCCAGCGCCCGGACGTGGTGGTGGCCGACCTCGATCTGGTCGAGGAGGAGGTGCCCGGTCGCCTGGGCCTGTGCCCCATCCTGATGCTGGTCCACCCGCACCGGGCCCGCCGACTGCGGGGGATGCTCAGCCCGTCCCGGACGGTCGGCATCCTGCGCAACGACGCCGCCCCCCAGCGGGTCGTCGACGGGATCCGCCGGCTCGCCCGCCGGGAGCCCGTCCTCGACGCGGACCTCGTCGTCGCGGCCCTGCACTCGGACGACCCGCTGACCGAGCGGGAGCGGGAGGTGTTGACGCTGACGGCGGCGGGGGCACCGGTCGCCGAGGTCGCGGCGTCGCTCGGGCTCAGCCGTGGGACCGTCCGCAACCACCTCGCTCGGATCGCCCGCAAGGTGGGTGCGCGCACCCGGGTCGAGGCGGTGCGGTTGGCGGGCGAGGCGGGCTGGATCTGACCGGCGGAGGTCAGGCCGGCCGGGTCGCCGGGGACGGCGTCACCGGCTCCTCCCAGCAGCCGACGAGCGCCCGGTAGGTGGCCGAGCGGGTCAGCAACTGCTCGTGCGTCCCCACGGTTGGCGCGTCGCCGTCGAGGACCAGCACCCGATCGGCGCGCAGGGCGGAGCTGATCCGGTGGGCGACCACGACGAGGCTGCCGGGCCGTCGAGCGAAGGCGGCCTCGACGGTCGCCTCCAGCGCCGGGTCGAGATGGCAGGTCGCCTCGTCCAGGACCGCCAGCGGGGCGGGCGCGAGCCAGGCCCGGACCGCCGCGACGAGCTGCCGCTCACCGGCGGAGAGCTGGGCCGGTACGACCGGCGCGTCCAGGCCACCCAGGCGGGTCGCCAGGGGGCGTGCGCCCAGCTCGTCGACGGCGACCGCCAGGGTGTCGTCGTCGGCGTCGGGCCGGAGGTAGCGGAGGTTGTCGGCCAGCGTGCCGGTGAAGACGTACGCCTGCTGGGGCAGCAGCACCCGCATCCGGGCCAGGACGGCCGGCGCGGTGTCGGCGACCGGAGCACCGGCCAGGTGGACCGTGCCCTCCTGCGGTGGCACGAGCCCGGCCAGCAGAGTGGCCAGCGTGGACTTGCCCGCGCCGCTGGGTCCCACCACGGCAAGGTGATCGCCGTTGGCCAGCGTCAGCGAGAAGTTCCGCAGGATCGGCTCGGCGCTCGGGCCGTACCGGAAGGTCAGTCCCCGGACCTCGGCGGCCGGTGACCCCCCGACCGGCCTGGTCGACCGGCGCGGGCCGGGAGTCTCCCCCGTGGGCGCCGGCCGGTGGGGATAGACGCGCAGGATGTTCTCCAGAGTGACCGCGTAGCGCAGCCCGCCGCCGCCGAGGCCCTGCACGAGGGTGTGCACGGCGGGTTGCAGCCCGGTGGACACGTAGATCAGCGCCCCCAGCACCGCGCCCGCCGTCATTCCGCGCTCGACCAGCCACGGAGTGGCCACGAGCAGCACCACCAGCGGTGACCATCCGCCGATGCCGAGGCTGAGGCTACGGATCACCGCCATTCGGGCGAGGGTGCGCTCGGCGGCGGCCTGCGCCGACACGTGCTGCTCCACCTCGGACGCCACGCGCGCCTGGGCGCCACAGGCCAGCACGTCGCGGTGACCGGCCAGCGCCGTCGCGGCCGACTGGCCCAACCGCTCGCCCGCGCGGACGTACGCCCGCTGGTGCGCGACCATGGCCGGCAGAGCGGCGAGAAACACGGCCAGGCCGGCGACCAGCGGCGCGGCGGCCAGCGCCGCCGCCACCGGCGCGAGGGCGAGGAGGCCGAGCAGGGCAGCGCCAGCGGAGAAGAGGAAACCACGCGTGACCATCAGCAGGCCGGCGAAGGTGTCCCGGACGATCTCCATCTGGTGGGTCAGCCGGGTCATCGCCGCGCTGTCCGGGCGACCACCCGCGCGGGTGGCGTCCCGGAGCGCGCCCCGCACCACCTGGGCGGCCACCTCGTCGCGGAACGGCTCGACCACCGCGCCGAGGCTCCGGTACGTCCGGCCGGTCGCCGCCGCGCCGACCAGCACGGCCACGGCGAGGACCCCCAACCACGCCAGCCCGTCGACGAGACGCCCGGCCAGGAAGCCGTGGTCCACGGCACGGGCGACCAGCAGGCCGGCGAGCAGCGCCGGCAACGCCTCGACGAGCGACCACCCGCAGAGACGGGCGAGGTCAGCTCGGCGGGCCCGCAGCGCCCGCCAGGTCACCCGGCGCACGGTCAGCGGGGTCACGATCCACCGCCGGCCGGCTCGAACACGGCCCGGTAGTCCGGCTCGGCCCAGAGTCGCCGGTGCGGCGCCAGCGCGCGCAGCCGACCGCCGTCCAGCCAGGCGACCAGGTCGGCGCGGGCCGCCGCCGCCGCCCGGTGGGTGACCACCAGTCGGGTCCGCTCGCCGGGGCGCCCGACGATCGCTTCGGTGATCCGGTGTTCGGTCGCCGTGTCCAGGCTGGACGTCGCGTCGTCCAGGATGAGCAGCCGCTCGGCGGCGAACGCCCGGGCCAGGCCGAGGCGTTGGGTCTCACCACCGGAGAGCGGCGCGTCCACCAGCGGTGTGCGGTACCCCTCGGGCAGCCGGTCGATGACGTCGGCGACCGCCGCCAGACGGGCCGCCCGCAGAACCGCCGGCGTGGCGGGGCGCGCGTCGGCCGGTGGCACCGCGACGGCGCCCGGCAACGCCAGGCCGACCGCGTCGTGGACCGTCGCGCCGATCAGCACCGGCTGGTCGAAGGCGTAGCCGACGGCTCGGCGCAGCGCCGACGCGTCGAGGTCACGCAGCGGCACGCCGTCGAGGAGCGCCGTACCGTGATCCGGGTCGTGCAGCCGTCCCGCCACGGCCGCGAGGGTCGACTTGCCGGCACCGGACGCGCCGACGACGGCCACGGTCGCGCCGGCCGGCACGTCCAGGTCGATGCCGTCCAGGATGGGCCGGCCGTCATCGCCGTACACGCGCACGCCCCGCAGTCGCAGCGCGCCGCCGCCGGGCGGTAGGGGCCGGTCGCCGCTCGTCATGGCGGGCTGTCGCAGCGGTTCGGCGACCCGGTGCGCCCCGGCGCGGCTGCGCACCAGGTGGTTGAGCGTGGCGAGGACCGCACCGAGGCCGGCGCCCATGGCCGCGTACCGGACGGCGGCGACCAGTTCACCGGGCGTGAGCCAACCGGCCGTCAGGGCGTACCCGCCGACCGCGACGACGCTCAGGTGCAGCAGCGGCGCCACGGCGGCGGTACGCGCGCTCGCCCGGGCCAGCAGGTCCCAGGTACGTCGGCCGTGCCGGCCCAGCTCCGGCAGGGCCGCCAGCACGCGGGCCTCCTCGCGGTGGACGGTGGCGGCGGCGGCGATGGTCCGGGCGCCGGTCAGCGACTCCAGCAGTCGGCCGGCGATGACGCCGAGCACCCGTTGGTAGCCGGCCGTCGCGGCGGAGGCGTCGGCCACGAAGGCGCGCATGAGGACGGCGAGCAGGCCGAGGCCGGCGAGCAGGGTGATCCCCAGGATCGGTTCCAGGAGGGCGAGCGCGACGACGCTGCCGAGGGGCGGCAGCACCGCCACGGCGGCCAGGACCACGGCGTTGCCGGCCTGCCCCGCGTCGGCGGACTGGCCGACCAGGCGACCGACGAGATCGCCCACCGGGTACCGGCGGGTGGCACGCACGTCCAACGCGAACAGGTGGCACAGCAGGTGGCGGCGCAGTCCGGCGGTGGCGCGGGCGGCGCCGAATCCGCTGGCCAGGTCGGTCAGGGCGTCGACGCAGACGAGGGCGACGACCAGGCCGCCGGCGGCCACCGCCCACCAGAGCGGGCCTCCGGTGAGGGCGGCGTCGACGGCGCGGCCCAGGGCCGCGGGAAGCAACAGTTCGGCGGCCGCGCCCAGGAGCGCGACCGCCGCGAGCCCGGCGGTCCAGCCGCCGCCAGCCAGGACCGTTCGCCGCAGCAACCGGTCCCCCGCGTCGAACGTCGACATCGCTCCTCCCGGTGCCACGCGGTCGCCCTGGGTGGGCACGTCTACCCACCCAGGGCGATCACGTTCGTGCGACGGATCAGTTGCAGGTCGTGACGGAGAGCGAGCTGTCGCCGCAGAGCAGCAGGCTCGCCCGGCTACCGCCACCCGTGCGGTCGGCCGGAGCCATCTCCAGGCCCTGGAGGTCCAGAAGCGCCATGTCGTTCACCTCCCTTCCATTCCTTCGTCGATCCGGTCGCCCCCGCTGTCGCGGGGGAGTCTCTGCGCGCCCGGCAGGGGCGCGAGGAAGGGCAGCACCGGCGGGTTGTCGTCCCGCGCGCAGGTCAGCGCGTACAGCACGCCGGCGGTGCCGGTGCCGAAGTCCATCGAGAGCCGGAGCAGCTGCTCACCGGGGAAGGCGGTCCCCTCCCGGTACGGCAGCGCGTGCCAGGCCAGCCGGTCCACCTGCGCGTCGAGCTCCCGGCGGTCGCCGTCGTGAACTGAGGCGGCGAGGTAGGTGATGATGCCGGCCCGACCGGCGAAGAGCCCGGTCTGCGCGTAGAACGGTGACCGTGCCGCACGGCGGATCCCCGCGCTGGCCTGTGCGAACCCGTCGTCGTCGCGATGGCGCAGGTACTGATCGAGAACCAGTCCGATGCCGACGCTGCCGTGTGCCAGGTACGGCATGGTCCGCCAGCCCTCGTTGACCTCCAGGGCGCCGTCCGGGCGCAGCACGCACCGGCGCAGATCCTGGCGCAACGCCGTGGCGGCGTGCCCCAACAGGTCCTCGTCGCCGCTGAGCTCGTAGAGCCGCAGCAGCGTCAACGCCGGTCCGGTCCGGCCGCGCAGCAGCCCGGCGTACGGGTGGCGTCCGCCGCTGATGTCCGGGCCGGGATCGTCGGGCAGCTGCCCGATCAGCCGCTCGGCGGCCCGCCACGCGGCATCGCGCAACGACACCTCCCCGGTACGGGCGGCCAACTCGGCCAGGTTGAGCGCGATCCCGGACAGTCCGCTCGCCAGGCTGTGGTCGAGTCCGTCCAGCGGCTCGCGCAGGCAGATGTCGAGCACGTCCAGCGCGTCCTGCCGGCGGCCGAGGCTCTCGAGGGCGTGGGCGACACCGTGCAGGCCGTCGTAGAAGCCGCAGCGGGTGCCGGACGGGGGCGCGGTCGCCCGTCGTACCAGCCAGTCCTCGTGTTCGGGCCACCGTCCGACGCCGCTGGTGTGCAGCGCGTACAGCACTCCCGCCGCCCCGTGGGCGAGGTTGAGGCCGCCGCTGCGGAACTGCTCGATGTCGCCGGGGAAGAGCCGGTCGGCGCGTGTCGGGGTGGCGCTGGCCAGGATGGCGCTCGCCAGCCTGTCCCGGGTGACGGGTGCGTCGTGCGCGGCCGTCACCTGCGGGCCGCCGGTTATCTCCTCGACCGCCGGGTCGAGGAAGGACCTCGGCACTGGAAAGTTCGCGGCGATGACGTCGGCCAGGTGCGCCGCCTTCGCCGGGGCGAGCCGCACCAGCTGGGTCAGCGGCAGGAACAGCGCCAACCGCAGGCAGGCCAGGGCGTACCTGTCGACCGCCGGTCCGGTCCGGTCGCGGGGAGCCGCGAAGCCCTGGTTGCGCAGCCCCGGTCGGCGGTGCCCGTCGATCGGCGCGGCCACCTCGAAGTCGACGAGGGCGACCCGGTCGTCCGGACGGATCATGATGTTGAACAGGTGCAGGTCGCCGTAGACCAGGCCGCGTTCGTGGATCGCCGCGATGAGGGACTCGACCTGCTCGTGGACGTGCCGGGCCCAGCGGGCGTACGCCGCCCGGTCCTCGTCCGTCGCGTCCGCGTCGATCAGCGGATACCTGTCGACCAGCATCTTGTTCAACGGTCGACCCTCGATGAACTCCAGCGCGAGGAACCGGTGCTCGCCCAGCTCGAACTCGTCGTGCACCCGGGGCACCTGCGGCAGGTCGGCGAGTTGCCGCAGGGCGTCGGCCTCGCGGGCCAGCCGGGCGACGGCGTCGGCGCCGTCGGCGTCCAGGCCGGCGTGCGGCCGGGCCTCCTTCAGCACGACCTCGGTGTCGGTGCGCAGGTCGCGGCCCACGTACAGGCCACCGCCGTTGGAGAAGTGGATCACCCGTTCGATCCGGTACGGCACCTGGTCGGTGCTGGTGCCGCTGCGCGCCGCGAGGTGCGGGCCGAGGAAGTCGGGCAGGGTGACCCAGGACGGCACGTGGAAGACGGGATCGCGCCGGTCCGGCACCAGCGTGCCGGAGTCGTCCTCGATCGCCGGCACCACCTGACCGTCGGGCGAGTGGCAGTAGCGGGCGGCGAAGCCGCCGTAGCGCACGTGGATCGGGCCGGCGCCATAGCGCAGGTCGCTGAGGATGTACGGCCCGGACTCGCCGGTGAGCAGCTCGTCGAGCTCCTTGCAGACCAGCTCCAGCTCCGCCTCGTCGCGCGGGTAGACGGTGACGAACTTGCCGCTGGCGGCCCGGGAGGCGTACTTGGAGTTGCGCAGCAGCAGTGTGCGGGGCCCCCGGAGGAACTTGAAGGACAGGCCCCGGGGTACGCAGTAGTCCCAGACGGCGTCCAACACGCGCTCGGCGTTCGCCAGACCCGCCGACACGTGGATCTTCCAGCCCTGCTGCGGCAGCGAACCGCCGTCCGGGGCGTAGATCAGCCAGTCGTCGAGCGGCTCACGACGCCAGCCGGTCGGGATGTCCCGCTCGGCGGCCGGAAAGACCGGCTGCGCGACGGCGCTGCCGAGCGAGTCGTAGAACAGGCGATCCGCGGCGCAGTAGCTGTCGTAGCGTTCGTCCACTGTCCCGCCGCCTCTCGATTCCGGCCGGCTGCTGTCGTCCGGCGTTGCATCGAGTCTCATCGACGGGGCCCGGTGGGCTCCAGTGCGCTAAGTCACCGACCGTGATGCGAGGTGCACACGAACTCGTGACAATAGTCAGGCACTGCCGAGGTTTGAAAAGACGACAGGTGGGCACCGGGCCGTCGCCCGATCCCCACCTGTCGTCGCGCACGTCGTCAGCTCAGGTACTTCTCCCACGGGCCGGTGATCGCCAGGGTCAGGCCCGGGTCCTGCATGTTGACGAACAGCACCTTCCCGTCGGCGCTGAAGGTCGGGCCACAGAACTCCGAGTCGTTGAGCTGGTTGCGGGCGATCGCGTACGTCGGCCCGCCCGGGATGGTGCTGAGCACGTGCGAGGCGCCCTTGCCGTCCTCGGCGAGCACGAGGCTCCCCCACGGGGTGACCGTCACGTTGTCCGGGCCGTCGAAGGTGATGTCGGTGTACTTGACCGGCGTCCCCTCCTCGGCGGCGGCCTGGTGCGGGAAGTACGTCACGAGCTGGATGGTCTGGTCCTTGAAGCTGTAGAACCAGACCATGCCGTCGTGCGGCGCCGCGTCGGCCGGCAGGTCGCCCTCGTCCCAGGCGTAGGAGTTGACGACGTATACGCCCTCGTCGGTGCTCCAGACGCCCTCGAACTTGCGGCCACGGGTGACCTGACCGTCGGCGAACTGCTCGCGTACGGAGGTGTGCCGCGCGTCGCGGTCCGGCACCTCGATCCACCGGACCGGGAACGGGCGGCCGAGCTGGGCGGAGGTCAGGTAGGCGACGTCCGGCAGCACGGAACCGTCGTCCATGATGATCTGCATGGCGGCGAGGACACCGGCGTCCGGCGCGAGGCGGGTCAGCACACCCGGGCCCAGCTTCACGCCGCGCGGCGCGGACCAGCGGTAGAAGAGGCCGTTGGGCTCGTCGGCGTCCTCGGAGAGGTAGACGTGGGTGCGGTCCCGGTCGATCGCCAGCGCCTCGTGGGAGTAGCGACCCAGACACTTGATCGGCCGCGGGTCAGCGCTGCCGTCGGCCCAGACCTCGAAGACGTACCCGTGGTCCTTGGCGTAGACGCCGGAGCGGTCGCCCTCCTCCCACCTGTCGCCGGCGCGGTCCTCGGTCTCCTCGCAGGTCAGCCAGGTGCCCCACGGGGTCGGGCCGCCGGCGCAGTTGGAGATGGTGCCGGAGAGGGCGACGAACTCGCCCAGGTTGCGGCCCGCGAGATCGGTCGTGATCACCGTGCAGCCACCGGCGTCGACGGCGCCCGGGTCGTAGACGGTGCCCTTGACGTGCGGTACGCCGAACTCAGCGCCCGGGTCGATCTCGTGGTTCTGGATCAGGGTGTAGCGGCCGCGTCCGGCGTCGTAGACGGCCATGCCGTCGTGGTCCGCCGGGGTCACGCCCTGACCACGGTCGAGGCGGGTGACGCCGGTACGGGTGACGATCGTGTAGCGGAAGCCCTTGGGCAGGGCCAGGATCCCCTTGGGGTCGTCCACCAGCGGCGGGAAGGGAACGCGACCAGCCCCGCCCGGCGAGTGCGGTCGGGCGGGGCTGGCCTGCGCCAGGGACGGCAGGCCACCGGCGACGGCGAGGCCCACACCGGCGGCGGCGCCGCCGGCGAGGAAGGTACGACGGGAGGAAGGCACGGGGATCAGCTCCTGATCAAGACAGTGCGACGGCCGAAAGCCAACCCGCACCGACGAACACCGAAGCGTCAGCTGTGGGCTCCACCGGTGACATCGGGGTGAAGAAACGGCGTCACCGGGGTCGTCGCGGTGACGCCCAGCCCTGCTCGTGCAGCCGTTCGATGCCGTCCAGCAGCAGGTCGAGCGCGAACTCGAACTCGAACTGGTCATCGCAGCCCTGCCCCACGACCGACTCGTCGTCGTGGGACGCCGCGGTGGCGATCTCCGCCAGGTGTGGGAACCGGGCGGCGAACTCCGGCGGCATCGCCGCGGCGGGTTCGGGGCTGGCCGCTCCGGACCGACCGGCGCGGCGGGAGTCGTCGAACAGCTCCTGGCTGAAGCCCAGCACCCGGCTGCCCATCGTGTGCATGACGTGGTGTGCGAGGTTCGCGGAGAACCCACCGGCCCGGAGGGTGCCGACCACCGAGTCGAGGTAGGCCAGGACGGCCGGCGTCGCCATGGTCCGCGACTCGATGGCCAGCGGCGCCCAGGGGTGCCGGCGCAGCACCGCCCGCGCCGAGAGGATGCGCCGGCGGATGGCGTCCTTCCAGGTGGTGTCGCGCTCGGGTGGGTCGATCTGGCCGACGACCACGTCGATCATGCCGTCGAGCAGTTCGTCCTTGTTGGCCACGTGCTTGTAGAGAGCCATCGGCACGACGCCCAGGTCCTGGGCGAGGTTGCGCATGCTGAGTGATTCGATGCCGGTCTCGTCGGCGAGCGCGACGGCCGCCCGCAGGATGCGGTCCCTGCTCAACGGCGTACGGCGCAGCGTCTCAGCCTGCTCGACCATCTCGTCCTCGTCCTGTCCGGCGGTTGTTGAACGATAACCACCATTGACAGGTGTACGGCGTACACCTACCGTTGGTGTACACCGTACACCCCAGGGAGGGGCCATGAAGGCGATCGTGCAGGACCGGTACGGCGGCCCGGAAACACTCGTTCTCGGCGACGTCGACACGCCGACACCCGCCCCGAACGACGTGCTCGTGCGGGTGCGGGCCGCCTCGCTCAACGCGTACGACTGGCACGCCATGCGCGGCGATCCCCGGATGGCGCGGTTGGCGATGGGCCTGTCGCGGCCCCGCGCACGCATCCGCGGTCGGGACATCGCCGGCCGCGTCGAGGCCGTCGGGGCCGACGTACGCGACATCCGGGTGGGCGACGCGGTCTTCGGCGACCTCGGCGACGCCAACGGCGCGTTCGCCGAGTACGCGTGCGTGCCCCGGACGCAGGTCGCACAGATGCCAACGAACCTGACCCCCCAGCAGGCGGCGGCCCTGCCACTGGCCGGCACCACGGCGCTCCTGGGACTCTGCGACGTCGGGCGGGTCGAGCCCGGTCAGCGCCTGCTCGTCAACGGCGCCTCGGGCGGCGTCGGCACCCTCGCGGTGCAACTGGGCAAGGCGCTCGGCGCGACCGTGACCGGGGTCTGCAGCACCCGCAACGTCGACCTGATCCGCTCCCTCGGCGCCGACGACGTCGTCGACTACCGCCGGGACGACTTCGCCGACGGCTCACGCCGCCACGACGTCGTGCTCGACCTGGTCGGCAACCGCTCCCTCACCGACCTGCGGCGCGCGCTGACACCGACCGGGACGCTGGTGCTCTCCGGCGGCGGCGTGTACGGAGGCGGCAGCCTCGTCGGGCCGGTGTGGCTGATCGCGCGCGGACGACTACTCGCGCCGCTGGTCCGGCAGCGCGTCGTCACGCTCACCACGACGCCGGGCCGGCAGCACCTCGACACGCTCCGCGCCCACGTCGAGGCCGGCCGCCTCACCCCGGTCGTCGACCGGACGTACCCGCTGCACGAGGTGCCCGACGCCATCCGGTACGTCGAGGGCGAACACGCGCGGGCCAAGGTCGTCATCACCATCTGACGTCCGCCGCGCGACCGCATCCGCCGGCACGGACGTCCACCAGCGTCGCGACGCCAGCGCGGCCAGGCCCGCACCGGCGGCGTTGAGCAGCACGTCGTCCACCGAGGACACCCGGTCGAGCCGCAGGACGTACTGCGCGGCCTCCACCAGGACCGAGCAGCCCGCCCCGAGCAGCAGAACCCGGCGCACCGACGTCAACGCCGCGAACCGCAGCGGGGCGAAGAACCCCAGCGCCGCGAACACCAGCAGATTGCCGACGATCTGGCCCGTCGCCCTCGACGGGCCACCATCGACGACGATCGTGACCAGGTCCCGTAGCGGCACGAGGTTCACCCGACCGGCGACGACGCCGGCCGCCGACCCCGGCAGGAGGATCATCCACACCCACGGCACCGTCCCGTAGACGATGCCGACCTCCGCCGCCGACTTGCGCCACGCGTGCGGGTCACCGGCGGCACGCCGACGACGCGCCAGGGCCCACACCGCCAGCGCGGCCAGCGGCAGGACGACCACCGTGACGACGGCGACGCCGGTGAAGGTGCCGAACCAGCCGTGCCAGCCCCGGAGCATGGCTATCCGACGCCCTTCCACTGCGTCGCCGGGGTGAGCGGCACGAGCACCGGCCGGCGCGGCGTCGTCGTCAGCTCGATCCGCCGGCCCTGCGCCGCCGACTCCAGCAGCGCGGTCATCGTCTCGAGGACGTGCAGGGCGACGTCGCCACCGGCGCGGGGCGCACGCTGGCGGTCGGCCAGGACGAAGTCGAGCAGGCCGATCCCCCGGCCGCTCTCGGCGTACCCGGCGCGCGCCTGGAGGGCACGCCACTCGTCGCCACCGAGCGCGAAGTGGCGGACCTCGCCGTCGAAGTAGTTCGGGTCCGGCACGGCGAGCGTGCCGGTCTCCCCGTGGACCTCGATGGGCGCGGCGGTCGTCGCGATGCCGTCGAAGCTCGTGGTGATGGTGGACAGCGCGCCGTCGACGTGTTCGAGGACGCCGGTGACGTGGGTGTCCACCCGAACCGGGATGTGTTCGCCAGCGCGTGGGCCCGAACCGATGACGCGCTCGGAGCGCAGGCGGCTGGCGGCCCCGACCACCGCGCGGACCGGCCCGAGCAGGTGCACGAGCGCCGAGATGTAGTACGGCCCCATGTCGAACAGGGGGCCACCGCCGGGGGTGTAGTAGAAGTCCGGGTGCGGGTGCCAGCGCTCGTGACCGGCCGTGACCATGACGGCCGTCGCGGACATCGGGCGGCCGATCAGGCCGTCGTCGATCGCCGCACGCGCCGTCTGCGTGCCCGTGCCCAGGACGGTGTCCGGCGCGCATCCGATGTGGACGCCCGCCGAGGCGGCGCGGTCGACGATCGAGCGGCCGTCCGGGAACGTCACGGCGAGCGGCTTCTCGACGTACACGTTCTTGCCGGCGTCGATCGCGGCGCGTGAGACGTCGGCATGCGCCGCGGGGATCGTCAGGTTGAGCACCGTGTGCACGTCCGGGTGGGCGAGCAGGCGCTCGACGCTCATCGCCGCACTGCCGGGGACCGTGGCCGCCGCCGCGGCCGACCGGGACTCGTCGAGGTCGGCCAGCGCGGCGATCCGCACCGCGGGGTGGTGCGCGAGGGTGTCCAGGTACGCGCGGGAGATGACCCCGAGACCTACGATGCCGACGCCGTGCGGGTCGCCCACACCATCCCCCTCTCGATGACGGTACGTACCGACGGGTGCTCCAGCACGTCGAGGTTGTGGCCCGGAGTTGTCACGACGACGCGGCCCGCGCCCCAGCGGCGGGTCCAGATCGCCGGCGAGGTGACCGGCCGGTGCCACGGATGCCACTCCCGCGTGGGGTGGGTGGTGACGGCCAGGACGTCGATCAGGTCGTCGTGCAGCACCCAGTACTGCTCGCTGACCAGGTCGAAGTCCTCGATGCCGGCGGTGATCGGGTGTTCCCGGCCGAGGTCGGTGACGCGCACGGTGTGCGGCAGGAAGTTGTCCTCCTCCGCACCGTGGCGCTCGCACGGCTCCTTGCCCGGGTGGTTGGCGAACTGGCCGCCCACCAGGTGCAGGTACTCCGCCGAGGCACGGAACGCGTCCACCATGCCGCCGTGCCAGCCGGTGAAGCCCGTGCCGGCGACGACCGCCGCGGCGAGTCCGGCCACCTGGGCCGAGGTGATCTCCGACATCGTCATGCACTGCACGATCAGGTCGGTGCCGGCCAACTCGTCGACATCGGCGTAGATCTCCGTCGACTCCTCGACCCGTACCGCGTAGCCGTTGCGTTCGAGGAAGGGGATGAACAACTCGGTCGCCTTGACCGGCTGGTGCCCCTCCCATCCGCCTCGGACCACAAGTGCTCTCGGCTGCGTCACCGTCGCTCCTTCCACCGTCCGTCGCCACCGGGCCGACCGCTGCCGCCCCGGCGTTTGTCGGGCATCGAAACCGTACCCGTGCGGCCGTGTCACGGCACGGCGCGGTGCGCGCCGGATCGTACGTCGGATGGCCGATTGTCCACGTTCAGCGCCGTCGATACGGTGATTCCGTGTTCGGGGAGGCCGTGCAGGAGCTTCGGCGCAGCAGCGCGTTGACCCAGGAGGATCTGGCCGCGAAGACCGGGCTGTCGGTCCGTCACCTGCGGGACCTGGAGGCCGGGCGGATCGCCCGACCGCGTCCCGCGACGATGCTGTTGCTCGCCGACGCCTTCGGTCTACAGGGGTCGAGACGGGACCGTTTCCTCGCCGGGGCGCCCACCCCGCCCCCGTCCAGTGGCGTTCCGGCGCAGTTGCCGGCGGACGGTTTCGGCTTCGTCGGCCGCGAGGGCGCGCTGGCCCGCCTCGACGAGATCCTGGCCCGGTCGGTGGATCAGCCGACCGCGATGGGGCTCGCGATCGTCTCCGGCACCGCCGGGGTGGGCAAGACCGCGCTCGCGGCGCACTGGGCGCACCGCGTCGCCGCGCACTTCCCCGACGGCCAGCTCTACGTCAACCTGCGCGGCTTCGACCCGGGCGGCGTCCCGCTCAGTCCGAGCACGGCGCTCGCCGGGTTCGTCAACGCTCTCGCGGGACCGGCGGCCCGCCCGTCGACCGGGCTGGACGAGCAGGTCGCCCGGTACCGGAGCCTGCTGGCCGGCCGACGGGTGCTCGTCGTACTGGACAATGCCGGCGACGCCGACCAGGTACGCCCGCTGCTGCCGGGAGCGCCGGGCTGCTTCGTCCTCGTCACCAGCCGCCACCAGTTCCTGGGCCTGGTCAGCGTGAACGGCGCCCATCCGGTCACCCTGGACGTCATGTCCGGGGCCGAGTCCCGCGCGCTGCTGACCCGACGCCTCGGCGCGGAACGCGTGGCCGCCGAGCCCGAGGCCGTCGACGCCATCCTCGGCGCTTCCGCCGGGCTGCCGCTGGCGCTGTCGGTCGTGGCCGCCCGCGCGGCGATCCACAGTGGGTTCCGGTTGACGGACCTGGCCGCGCACCTGCGCCCGGAGGCCGATCGCCTCGACGCCTTCGACGGCGGTGAACCCGTCACCGACCTGCGGCTGGTCATGTCCTGGTCGTACCGGACGCTCGACCCGGCCACCGCCGGGCTGTTCCGGCTGCTGAGCGTGCATCCGGGCCCGGACTTCGCCGTCGCGGCGGCGGCCAGCCTCGCCGGGATCACGCCCGCGCGGGCCCACCGCCACCTGACCGAGCTGACCCGGGCCCACCTGCTCAACGAGCACCGGCCCGGCCGGTTCACGTACCACGACCTGCTGCGCGCGTACGCCGCCGAGCTGACGGCGGTCGAGGACGGCGAGGCGGACCGTCACGCGGCCCGTACCCGCCTGCTCGACCACTACCTCGGCGTCGCGTACGCCGCCGACGAACTGCTCTATTCGCAGCGGGACCGACTGCCGATCGACCCGCCGGGGCCGGGGGTCGCGCCGGTGCCACTGGCCGACCGGGACGCGGCGCTGGCGTGGTTCACCGACGAGCACCCGGTGCTGCTCTCGGCGCTGCGGCTGGCCGCCGACCACGGTTTCGACCGTCACACGTGCCACCTGGCCTGGGCGATCACCACCTATCTCAACCAGCGCGGCTACTGGGAAGACTGGACCGGCAGCCTGCGGGCGGCGTTGTCGGCGGCCGTCCGGCTGGCCGACGACCGGGCCGAGGCGTACGCCCACGGGGTGCTCGGCTTCGCCGGCATCGCGCTGCACCGGTACGCGGACGCGCAGCGCCACCTGGAGCTGGCGTACGACCGGTACCGGCGGCTGGACGACCTCGCCGGGCAGGCCCGCGCCGAACTGAACCTCGGCTGGATCCGCGACCAGACGGGCGAGCCCGAGTTGGCCCTCGGCCACGCCCGGGAGGCGCTGCGGCTGCACCGGCAGGCCGGCCACGTCACCGGCCAGGCCTTCGCGCTGAACGCGGTGGGCTGGTCCCAGGGCCAGCTCGGCGACCACCACGCCGCGATCGAGAGCTGCCAGCAGGCGCTGGCCCTGTTCACGTCGGCGGAGAACGTGCTCGGGCAGGCGATCACCTGGGGCAGCCTCGGGCAGTCGCACCTTCAGCTCGACGCGTTCACCGACGCGGTCACCTGCTACGGGCACGCCGTCCGCCTGCGCCGCGAGATCGGTCACCGCCGGTTGGAGGCGGACGCGTTGGTGAGTCTCGGCGACGCTCACCTGGCCGCCGGCGACGCCCCGTCAGCCCGCCTGGCGTGGCAGCGGGCGCGGGACATCCTCTCCTCGCTCGGCGAGGCCGACACCGGGGCGCTCGACGCCAAACTCGCGCAGCCGCGCTGAGTGCCCCAGGTGCCCCGCGTACCGGTCAGAACGTGGCGATCGGGTTGACCGGGCTGCCGGACGTGCCGGCGAAGCGGACCGGTGCGACGGCGAGCTGGAAGTCCCACTGGCCGAGTTCGGCGGCGGTCGTCGCGCACGCCTCCAGGTCGCAGTTGTCGAGCAGCCAGAGACCCATCGCGACGAGACCGACGGCGTGCACGGGCATCAACACGTCGTCGTACCCCGAGGGCTGGACGTCCTGCGGGGAGTCGGCGGCGATCAGCGCGACGCCGCGCTCGTGGAGCCACGGCAGGCAGGACGCGTGCCAACCGGTCTGCGCGAAACCGGTGGCCGAGCGCCCCTCGCGCCGGAAGCGCCCGTGGCCGGTACGCAGGAGCACCGCGTCGCCGACACCCACCCGTACGCCCTGGCGGCGCTCGGCCTCTTCGAGGTCGTCGGGGAACACCCCCTGGCCCGGTTCCCACCAGGGGACGTCGCGGGCCCCGGCGACGTCCAGCAGGACACCGCGGGTGATGATGCCGTCCGCCGCCGCCGTGACGGCCGCCCACGCCGAGCCCGCCGCCTCGTCGACCAGCGAGTGGGACCGCCCGTTGTACATCGCGCCGTCCCAGAAGATGTGGCACGGCGAATCGAGGTGGGTGATGGTGTTGCCGTGGTACGTGATGCCGAGTCGCTCGTTCGAGAAGCCCCAGCGCCGGTCGGCGTGGAAGGCGGCCGGCATGTTCTCGGCGCCCGGCATCTCCACGGCGTACGGGCACGTCGTCGTCGACCGTTCCATCTCCCCCGGCACGGTGACCTCCCACGCGCAGGACACACTCCTGCCACGGCGCACGGCCCGCGCCGCCGCCAGTCGGACGTCGTCGGTGATGTGGTTCAGCGTGCCGCGCTCGTCGTCGTCGCCCCACCGGCCCCAGTTCGACAGCTTGTCGAAGTATCCGAGCACGTCCTCCTGCGTCGGCAACGCCCGCTCTGCCGTCATCGCGGCACCTCCTGTCCGGCCTTCCTGCATCGCAGGCAGGGTATCCCCCGGCGCGTCAGGTCTGGATGGTGAACGTGGCGACGACGCCGTTGTGGTCGGACGCGGTGCCGCCGACGATGTCGTATCCGGTCATCCACATGAGCTGGTACTCGGGCAGCCGCTTCCAGAAGTAGATGTAGTCGATGTGCCGGTTGCCGTGCGTACCGGTGCCCTTCTCGCCGTACAGGTTGTAGTTGGAGCGCAGGTTGGGCAGTTCGTTGGCCTCGAAGACCCGCCACGGGAACTTCGCGTACCCGAAGGCGCGGTCGGCGCTGAAGTCGACGTTGAGGTCACCGCTCACGATGACCTGGCCTCCGCCCTGCTTGTCGACCGCCAGGTCCTTGAGTCCCTGGAACTGCGCCTCGGCGCACCGGGTGCGCGGCAGGTCCTCCGGCCGGCCGGCGTCTTCGATGCCGGCCACCGCGTGGGCGTTGATGTGTGTCACGGTCCGACCGCTGGCCTTGTGGCGGTACGTGACCCAGTTGTTGTACCGCGCGGGCGGCACCTCGCCCGGGCCGTTGGTGTCACATACGAAGATCGAGCCCTTGTCCCGTACGTCGAACATGCTCCGGCGGGCGATCAGTGCCTCACCGGCCTGGTTGGTGCCGCCCGGCGCGTACAACCACCATCCGTTGTCGGCGGCCCAGTTCTCCAGGAAGTCCTTGCGGTTGCCGACCTCGTTGAGACCGACGAGGTCCGCCCGGGACGCGATCAGGTTCAGGTCGTGCGCGAAGTCGGCCTGGCTCAACCCGTTGTAGATGTTCAGCGTCGCCGCCCGCAAGGCCGTGGTCGCGGCGGCCGCCGGTGTGGCCGGCAGCAGGGCCGCCACCAGCGCGATGGCGGCCGCGAGAGCACCAAGGGCGCGGGCTGGGCGGCGTGTTGTCGTCGGCATCGACTCCCCTTCGCACACGTGAGGACCGCCGTCGGTGGCGGTCGGCGCACTCTATCGATCTCAGTCGACCTGATGCCGAACGCGGAAGTACGCGGAGGCGACAGCTTGGGGTCGCGGGCCGGTGGGGGTCCAGCCCTGCGGGTCGGCCAGCACCACCGCCTGTGCGGCGATGACGCGTTCACCGTCAGAGGTGAGCACGGGAGCTCAGCTTTCTTGCGTGTCACGCATCTTTGCGTGGCACGCAAGAAGTGCTAGGGTGGTGGCATGACGGGGCTGCGGGAGCGCAAGAAGGCCGAGACGCGGGCGGCGCTCGGCTGGGCCGCGATCCACCTCACCGCCGAGCGCGGCTACGACAACGTCCGCGTCGAGGACATCGCCGAGGCGGCCGGCGTCTCCCCGCGTACCTTCAACAACTACTTCTCCAGCAAGGCCGAGGCCATCGCCTCCCGCCACCTCGACCGCAGCCTACGCACCGCCGCCGCGCTGCGCGAACGCCCCGCCGACGAGCCGCTGTGGGCCGCGCTCACCCAGGCCGCGCTGGCGCAGTTCACGCGCGGCCCCGAGGTCGAGGCGATGCCCTCCCCCGCGCACGCCCAGTGGGTGGCCGGCGTCCGCACCATGCTCGCCGAGCCCGCCCTCCAGGGCGAGCGCCTGCGCGCCGTCGCAACCGCCGAGGCCGAGTTGGCCAACGCGGTCGCCGAACGCACCGGGACCGACCTCGCCACCGACATGTACCCGAGGCTCGTCGCGGCCGCCGCCAGCGCGGCCGTCGCCGTCGCCATGCAGCACTACCTCGACAGCGCCGACCCGCCCACTCCGATCGAACACCTCATCACCGACGCCTTCGCCCAGGTCGCCGCCGGCCTCCCCGCGCCGCCCCGCTGACGCGCCGGCCCGCACCCGGGCACCCCTCACCCACCATCCTCAGCCGCGTCACACCCCGCGGCGGGCCGGTCGTACGCCGCGCCCGCCGTGGCGACGACGCACGCCCCGAAGGGATCACGACCGTGATCGACGTCCTCATCGTCGGCGCCGGCCCCAACGGCCTGATGCTCGCCTGCGAACTGGCTCTCGCCGGTGTCCACCCCGTCGTCCTCGAACGCCACCCGACGCCCGGCGGCGAGCCCCGCGCCAACGGCCTCGTCGGCCAGGTCGTCCGCCTCCTCGACCGGCGCGGCCTGTACGCGCGCCTCAGCGGCGACAGCAACCCGCCGTCCCCGCAACCCGCCTTCACCTTCGGCGCGTTCCCGCTGGACCTCACGGTGCTCACGGACAACCCGCACTACGTGCTCGGCGTGCCGCAGGCCCAGCTCGAAGCCGCCCTCGCCGCCCGCGCCGCCGAACTCGGCGTCGACCTGCGCCGCGGCCACGAGGTCGTCGACCTGCGCCAACGGCCCGACGCGGTCGAGGTCGACCTCGCCGACGGTACGCGGCTCACCGCCCGCTTCGTCGTCGGCGCGGACGGCGGCCGCAGCCGGGTACGCCGTACCGCCGGCATCGACTTCCCCGGCGTCACCAACGACCGGTCGGTCTCCCGTACCGCGACGGTGACCGTCCCCGCGTCGTTCCTCGACCCCGAGACCGGCGGCCTGCTCGCCCCCGGCTACGGGGTCGTGCCGCCGTTCCTGCACACCCGCACGCCGCGCGGCCTGATCGCCTGGGCCCCGTTCCCCGGCCGGCCGGCGCTGGTCAGCACCACGGAGTGGCCCGACGCGCCGACGAGCGACGAGACCCCGATGAGCCTGGCCGAGCTGCGCGCCAGCGTCACCCGGGTGCTCGGCGTCGACGTGCCTCTCGGTCCACCCGACGGCCCCGGCCTGCTCCGCCGGCTGACCGGTCGCAACACCCGGATCGCCGCCCGCTACCGCGCCGGTCGGGTGCTGCTGGTCGGCGACGCCGCGCACGTGCACCCCGCCATCGGTGGCCCCGGCCTCAACCTCGGCCTGCAGGACGCCGTGAACCTGGGGTGGAAGCTCGCCGCCACCGTGCGCGGCTGGGCGCCGGAGGGTCTGCTCGACACGTACGAGACCGAACGTCGTCCGGTCGCCGAGCGGGTCGTCATGTCCACCGAGGCACAGTCGGCGCTGATCGGTCCCGGCGAGGAGATCACCGGGCTGCGGGAACTCTTCGGCGAACTACTGCGGATACCGGAGGTGACCGGGCACATCGCGGCGCTGATGTCCGGCGCGGACATCCGCTACCCCGCCGATCCCGCCGACCCGATGGCCGGCCGGTCCGCCCCCGACGTGGTCGTGCACGGCGACCGGGGCGTCGTACGACTCGCCGAGCTGACCCGCGGCGCCCGGCCGCTGCTGCTGGACTCCACGGGCGCCTGGGCCGAGGTCGCCGCACCCTGGCGGGACCGGGTGGACGTGGTCACCGGCCACCTGGAGGGCACGACCGCGACCGGGCTGCTGGTCCGCCCCGACTGCTTCGTCGCCTGGTCGGCCGGGGACGCCGGCACGTTGCGCGCCGCGCTCACCCGCCACTTCGGCCGGCCGCTCTGACCATCGGTGGCCGGGAACGCCTCGCGCTCCCGGCCACCGGCTGTCCACAGCGCGGGATCAGTTGGTGATCACCGGCCAGGCGTAGGCGAGCAGCGCGCAGGCGGCGCCGAGCAGCGCGAACGAGATGCCCCGGGTGGGCAGGGGCAGGGCCGCGAGCACGATCAGGATGACGGCGATGATGTAGAGAAATGCCTGGGCGGACATGGAGGTCTCCTCAGTAAGGGGGGTAAGAAAAACGATCAGCCGTCCGGGGTGAACAGCCCCTGGATGCCGACGACAATCGCGATCAGGCCAAAGATCGCGAGCAACAGGCGGACTCCGGTCGCGCCGTCCGACTGCTCCACGCCCGACGCCGGACGACCGGTCAGACGGCCCCACAACAGGGCCAGGCCGACACCGATCCCGACCACCTCGAAGTGGAACACCCGGGGGCCGGACACCAGGTGGACGATCAGGTAGTAGCCGCCGGTCACCAGCGCCACGAGCCCGACCACCCACGCGATCGGCGCCACCCGACCGGCGAGGCGGCCCAGGTCGTCACCGACGCGCGGCAGCAACCGCAGCACGGCGATGGCGAGCAGGAAGCCGCCGACGATGTTGGCGAGGTCGAGCAGCAAAGCCATGATCACGAGGGTCTCCGTCGATCGGACGATCAGCCGGCGGGCAGATACCCATGGACCTGACCGGTTGAAACGACATTCGGCGATCGACCTTGAGCCGGAGCGCTCACTGTGGAGCGATGAGGGGGGCGTAGTCGGCACGGCCGAGCGGCTGTGCCGACAGCAACCCGTCGGCGCGCGGCACTCCCAGCGGCCGTTCGTCGCGCACGAACGTCACGGTGCTGACGTCGGGACGGCTGGTGAGCGTGCAGACGATCTGCCCGAAGGCGAGCACCTCGTCGCTGCGACCGGCGTCGTCACCAGGTTCGTCGACCATGACCCGGGCCTGGCTGGCGCTCAGCGTCACACCGGCCGCGTTGACCGCCCCCGGCAGGGCACTGGTGAGGTCGGTGTCGCGTTCGGCAGTGGTGGGGCCGGCGAACAGGTGCCGCAGGTGCTCCTCGATGGTGGGTGGACGGTCGACGCTCCGCAGCACCGGGACGATCCGGTTGTCGCGTACGAGGCAGAGGGTCTCGGTGGCCGGACCGGCCGGCGCGGTGTCGGCGGATGCGGTGTCGGCGGTGGTCGGGAACGGCCCGCGCGGCGGCGACACCGGGCGGGGCGCGTCGTCGGCGGGGATGCCGCAGCCGACCAGCAGCGCGACGAGACCCAGACCGAGCAGGCGCCGACGACTCATGCCAGGCTCTCCGGCAGGGTCACGCGGAACCGGGCGCCGCCGCCGGGATGGTCGGTGACGGTGACGGTCCCACCGTGCGCGCTCGCGTGCTGGGCGACCAGGGCGAGACCGAGCCCGGTGCCGTCGCCCGCGCCACGCGTGTGGGCGGCACGTCCACGCACGAAGCGGTCGAAGATGGCCTCCCGGTCCTCGACGGGTACGCCCGGGCCGTCGTCCTCGACCTCGATCACGGCGGCGCTGCCGTCGCGGTCGAGCAGGACGGACGTCGGACCGCCCCCGTAGGTCACGGCGTTGTCCAGCAGGTTCGCCAGGATCTGCGCGACGCGCCGACGCTCGACCCGCCACGTCGCGGGCGCCCCGGGCGCGAGCCGCACGATCGACACCGGCAGGTCCAGGGCTTCGCAGGCGGCGCGGGCCAGCGCCACCGGGTCCACCGGCGCGCGGTGCGCGGGCTGGTCGCTACGGGCCAGGTCGATCAGGTCGTTGACGAGCCGCTGAAAGCGGTCGATCTCGTCGGCGACCAACCCCGCCGCGATCGCCGTCCGCTCGTCCTGGTGTTCCCGGCGACGGGCCAGCACGCTCGCCGCGGCGGCGAGGGTCTGCAACGGCGACCGCAGCTCGTGGCTGACGTCGGCGGCGAAGCGGCGGTCGCGCTCGATGCGGTGGGCGAGCCGGTCGACCATCTGGTTGAACGAGGAGGACAACCGGGTCAGGTCGGGGTCGGTGGCCGGGTCCAGGCGGGCCGTGAAGTCACCGGCCGCGATCTTCTCCGCCGCGTCGGCGACCGCCGTCAACGGGCGCAGCCCGTGCCGGGTGGCGTGCCACCCCAGCGCGGCGCCGGACCCGGCGATCATGATGGCCACGGTGGTCAACGCGAGCGCCAGGACCTGAAACGTCTGCTCCAACTCGCGCAGGGAATTGACCTCGAAGTACGTCGCCGTCGCGGACAGGGGCACGCCGACCACAAGAACCGACTGACCGTCCACCCGTACCCGTTGCACCGCCGGCTGCCCGGACGCCACGACGCGGCGCAGGTCCTGGGGGATGGCGGTGGTGGGGCCGGGGTCGGCCGTGCGGGCGTA
Source organism: Micromonospora sp. NPDC049662 (assembly GCF_040675055.1). Classification (NCBI taxonomy): domain Bacteria; kingdom Bacillati; phylum Actinomycetota; class Actinomycetes; order Micromonosporales; family Micromonosporaceae; genus Micromonospora; species Micromonospora sp. NPDC049662. The sequence goes on along the minus strand of NZ_JBFAOC010000032.1, from coordinate 42,737 downwards.
CCACTCGCCGTTGAGGTGCAGCACCGGGCGACGTCCGCCGCCGGTGTCCAGCGACCGCAGCACCTCCACGACATTGGGGGTGTCGGTGTCGATCCCGGCGCGCACGACCGTCGCGTCGAAGTACGCGGCGCGCAGGGCGGTGCGTTCCCGCTCTCCGATCAGGGATCGGCGGGTCAGCTCATAGGAGACCAGGGCCATCGAGGCGGCGAGCAGGAGCGCGCCGACGGCGAACGCGGCGGTGACCCGGGTACGCAGTCCGAGGCGTCTCATCGCTGCAACTTGTAACCCATACCCCGCAGGGTGACCAGGTGCCGAGGGGTCGCCGGGTCGGGCTCGATCTTCTGCCGCAACCGGCCGACGTGCACGTCGACAAGCCGCTCGTCGCCGATGTCGTAGCCCCAGACCCGTTGCAGCAACTGTTGGCGTGACAGCACCCGGCCCGCGTGCTCGGCCAGCTCGCACAGCAACCGGAACTCGGTACGGGTCACCGCCACCGGCCGGCCGCCACGACGCACCTCGCCCGCGTCGGGACTGATCTCCAACTCGCCGAACGCCAGCACGGGCACCGGCTCCGCCGCCGGCCCCCCGACCACGGCGCGGGCACGGCGACGCAGCGCCCGCAGCCGCGCGGTCAGTTCCTTGATCGCGACCGGCTTGACCAGGTAGTCGTCCGCGCCGGCCTCCAGGGCGGCGACGATGTCATGGGTGTCGTCCCGGGCGCTGACCACCACGATTGGCACGTCGTCGTCGCGGCGGAGCTGCCGGATGCACTCGAAGCCGTCGAGGCCGGGAAGCATCAGGTCGACGAGCACGTAGTCCGCCGGATCACGGCGCTGCGCGCGCAGCCCCTCCTCGGCGGTGGCCGCGCCCACCGCGTCGTACCCCTCGTCCTGGAGGGCGAGCAGCAGCGCCAGTCGGATCCGGTCGTCGTCCTCGATCACCAGTACGGCCGTCATAACCGCATCATCCCCAGGCCACGACGACACGGCCAATCGCGTCCGCCGGCCTGCGGATTTGTCACCCAACTGTCATAGATCCGCGCGACGCCCGCCACGCCGGACCGGCACGGTGGCAGGCGACCAGAGCACGAGAAAGGGGTACGACAGTGACGGGACCACTCAAACCTCCGTCGTACGCGCTGCCGCTGGTGGAGGTCAGCATCACCCAACTGGACCTGAGCTGCCTGGCCGAGAGCGGCGCCGTGTTCGACCGGCTGCTGGCGCTGCGCCCCGGGCAGGTCGTCGTCGACCTGTCGGAGTGCCGTTACCTCGACGCCGCCGCCATCGGCCTGCTGCTGGACATCCACCGACGGCTGGCCCGCGCCGACGGGACCCTCGTCGTACGCAACCCCAACCGGCGTATCCAGCGCATCCTGCACCACGCCCGGCTGGACCAGGTCCTGCCGATCGTCACCGAACCGCCGTCGGCGTCGCCCGGCGATCCGGCGACGCGGGACGAGTCGCGGCCGGTCGAGCCGGCGCTCGCCGCTCGCGGCGGACAGAAAGGATCAGCGGCATGACCGTCGTCCCGGACGACAACCTGATGACCCTCATCTGTGACATCTGCGGCGACAGTCTCACCGCCACCGCCTGCGTGCTGCCCGACGCCGAGGTCGTCTGGACGCTCGTGTCCGAGCACGGCTGGAGCGGCTCGCCGTTCGCCACCGGACCACACCGCTGCCCCCACTGCAGCCTGCTCCCGCCCGCGAACCCCCGGCAGGCCTCGATCGAGGGCCACGGTCCCGGCGGGATTCTCGGCATCGACCACCTCGACGACGCCACCATCGTCACCGCCAGCGGCGACATCGACATCGCCACCGGGGACGCGCTGCGTGCCGCGCTGCGGCAGGCGGCCGAGGCGGGCGCACCCGTGCTGGTCGACCTGAGTCGTGTACACGCCATCGACTCCACCGGCCTCGGCCTGCTGGTCCGGGCCCACCTCGACGCCCGCGAGCGGGGCCTCACGCTCTGCCTCGCCGCGCCGTCGCGGTTCATCCGGACCGTCCTGCACACGATGCGCCTGGACGGCGTCTTCCCGATCTTCGACAGTCGCGAGGACGCCCTGGACCGGATGGCCCGGCCGGCGCTGTCCGTGGCCGCGCCCACGGCCGAGACGTAACGCCGACGGCCGTGGCAGCAGCTCAGACGCCCATCGTCACGAGATCCGCGGACGCCAGGTTCACGCCGATGACCAACGGTTTCGCAGGGTGGCCAGGCCGGCCGGGGTTATCTCACCGAGGACGCGGAGCCGGGCCATTCCACCGTCCGGGTACGCGTCGAGGCGTACCCAGGTCACCGCGTCCGCGTCGGTGACCAGGAATCGGTGCCGGGTGTCGGGTTGCAGGCGGGTCACCGGCAGCAGGTCGAACCAGCCGTCCGGGTCGTCCGGGTCGGTGGCGCACCCGCGGACCGCCGCCGCCCCGGGCGCGTTGCCCTTGAAGTGGCTGGTATCCAACTCGACGAGCCGGACGACACCGGGTGCGGCGAGGCGCAGCAGGACCCAGTCGTTGCCGTCGTCGCGGCGGCGGGCCGTCTCCCAGCCCTCCCCCATCGTGCGGGCCCGGCCGGGGGCGATCAGGTTGTGGGGCGTGCCGTAGAACATGTCGCTGCATCCCACGACGAGACCCCCGTGTTCCAGGGCCGCCAGGTCGACCAGGCCACCGGCGAGGAACCGGGGGTCGGGGGTGGCCTCGCCGTGCACCCGCAACCGGGCGACACCGCCGTCCGGGAAGATCGACAGGCGTACGTGGGTGACCCGGTGTCCCGGTTCGACGGAGAAGACGTTGCGGGTGTCGCCGGCGAGCGCCACCCGGGGCACCAGGGGCGTCCAGGTCGCGTCGGCGAGGTCCTCGGGTGCCGGATGCCCGTCCAGGCGGCAGGCGTCGACGGCCGCGTACGGCGGGTAGTTGCCGGTGAAGTGGCTGGTGTCCACGACGACGGTGTGCACGATCCCGGGCACGCCGAGCCGCACGATGGCGTGATCGTGCCCGGGGGTACGCCGACGGCGGGTCTCCCACCCCTCGTACACCTGGCCCTTGGCCCCGAAGGTGGCTGGGGCGAACGTCGGCGGCTTCGGGTCGACGAGGTGGTCGGCGGGGGCGAAGAACTCGTCGTTGGCGTGGACGACGCCACCGGACAGCGCCCGGGAGGCGAGGTCGGGAAGTGTGCTCATCGGCTGCTCCCGGAGATGAGGCGTCCCCGTGGCGGTCCGTCCGGCGAGACCGGCTGGCCACGCAGCCACACGTCGCGTACGACGCCGTGCAGCGTCCGCCCGGCGTACGGGGTGACGGGATGGCGGTGCCGCAGCGCGGTCGGGTCGACCACGAACGGCTCGTCCGGTGCGAAGGCGACGAGGTCGGCGTCGGAACCGGGAGCGATGCGCCCCTTGGTGCCCAGTCCGGCGATCTCGGCGGGCCGCTGCGCCATCCACCGGACGACGTCGATCAGCCGGTACCCGCGCCGCCGGGCACTGCTCCAGATGGCCGGCAGGCCGATCTGCAACGACGAGATGCCTCCCCACGCGGCGGCGAAGTCACCGCTCGGCGGTCTCTTCAGGGCCGGTGTGCTGGGTGAGTGGTCGGAGACGACGCAGTCGATGACCCCGGCGACTAGACCCGCCCAGAGCCGGTCCTGGTTGGCGCGGTCCCGGATCGGCGGACAGCACTTGTACTCGGTGGCGCCGTCGGGCACCTCCTCGGCGCTCAGGCAGAGGTAGTGCGGGCAGGTCTCGACGGTGACGCTGACGCCCGCGTCCCGCGCGGCGGCGATCAGCGGCAGGGCGTCGGCCGACGACAGGTGCAGGATGTGGACGCGTGCGGCGGCGCGTCGGGCGGCGTCCAGCACCCGGGCGATGGCCGTTGTCTCGGCGTTCGGTGGCCGGGACGCCACGAAGTCGGCGTAGCGGCGCGACGGTGGTGCGGCGCTGATGTCGTCGGGGTTCTCGGCGTGCACGATGAACAGGGCGTCGACCGCGCGGAGCGCGGTGTCGAGCGCCGGTGGGTCCAGCGGCGGGAACTCCGGCACACCGGAGTCGACGAGGAAACATTTGAAGCCGAGGACACCGGCGCGGTGCAGCGCCGCGAGGTCTCCGGCGTTGCCGGGCACAGCTCCGCCCCAGAAACCGACGTCCGTGTGCACCGCGCCGTCGGCGGCGCGGCGCTTCACGTCGAGGGCCGGCACCGACACGGTCGGCGGGAGGGAGTTGAGCGGCATGTCGACGATCGTCGTCACGCCGCCGGCTATCGCGGCGCGGGTGGCCGAGGCGAAGCCCTCCCATTCGGTACGCCCGGGTTCGTTCACGTGCACATGGGTGTCGACGAGGCCGGGCAGCAGGGCCAGGTCGCCGAGGTCGGTGACCGGCCCGTCGGGCGTGGCGTCGTGGTCGGTCACCGCCATGATGCGTCCGTCGGTGACGCAGACCGTCGCCGGCCGTTCGCCCCGCGGGGTGACGACCCGCGTCGAGCGCAGGACGAGGTCGTAGCTCACAGCGCCTCCAGGGTGGCTCGGTCGACGCCGACCTCGTCCGGGTCGAGCGCGCCGCAGTCGAGGCCACGGCGCAGGAACCCGGCGAGCGCGTGTGCGGTCGCCGGTTCGTCCAGCACGCCCCCGGCGCGGCGGTCCAGGTACGCGGTGAGGCGTTCCACGGTGGCCGCACGGCTCTCGCGGAAGAAGGCGTAGGTGGCGGCGTACCGGGTGGGCAACTGCGCGGGATGCAGGTCCCAACCCTGGTAGAAGCCGCGCGCGAGGGACCGCCGGACCAGGCTCGTGTGCAGCCGCCAGGCCCGGTGTACGGCCGTCGCGTCGCCGACCGGGAGCACGTTCGACGAGCCGTCGCTGAGGCGTACGCCGGTGCCGGCCGCCGCCGCCTGCATGACGGCCTTGGCGTGGTCGGCGACGGGATGGTCGAGCGACTGGTGGGCGGCCGCGACGCCGCAGGCGGCGCTGTAGTCGTACGTGCCGTAGTGCAGCCCGACGCAGCGGCCCTGGGCGGCGGTGATCATGCGGGCGACGGTGGCGGTGCCGTCCGCGCCCAGCACCGCCTCCGGGGTCTCGATCTGCAGCTCGAAGCGCAGGCTCGCGGCCGGCAGCGCGTACGCGGCCTCCAACGCCGCGCACAGCAGGGACATCGCCGCGACCTGCTCGACGGCCCGGACCTTCGGCAGGGTGACGACGAAACCGGGTGGGGGTGGGCCGAGCGCGTCGAGGAACACGTCGAGGGTACGGATCGCCCGGTCCCGGCTGTCGGCGTCGAGGCTCTTGCAGCGCAGCCCGACGAACGCGGGGCGCGGGCCGTTCCGCAGCGCCGTCGCGGCGACGCGGGCGCTCTCGTCCTCCTCGTCGTCGTCGCGTACGCCGTAGCCGTCCTCGAAGTCGAGACGGAGATCCTCGATGGGCTCGGTGGACAGCTTCGCCAGCACGCGGTCGCGCAGCTCCACCGGGAACGGCAGGGGTGGGCACCCGTTCAGCGTGTCGAGGGCCTGCTCGCCCCAGCGCCGGCACAGGTCCGGGGTGTACCGGTCCGCCGGGACGTACACGGTGTGCACCGGCTGCCGGCCGGGGGCCGCACCCGGGTAGCGCCGCCGCAGCGCCTCGTCGACCGGCGCGAGCCGGCGGTCCAGTTCGAGGCCGGTCCGCTCGTGCAGTCGCCGGCCCATCAGTCGACGACCTCGTACGCGGGCACCGTGAGGAAGTCGACGAACTCGTCGTCCAGCGCGCCCCGCTCGACGAGGGCCCGTGCGTCCGGCCACCGCCCGGCCGCGTAGGCGGTCTCCCCCACGGCGTGCCGAATCCCGGCCAGCTCCTCCCCCACGACGCGTCGGACGAGGTCCGCGGAGACCGTCTCGCCGGTGTCGGCCAGCCGGACAGCCTGGTGCGCCCACTGCCAGACCTGGGCGCGGGAGATCTCGGCGGTGGCCGCGTCCTCCATGAGGTTGTTGATGGCGACGGCCCCGACGCCCCGGAGCCAGGCCTCCAGGTAACGCAGCGCGACCGAGACGTTGGTCCGCAACCCGGCCGAGGTGACCTCGCCGCCTGCGACCGTGAAGTCGAGCAGCCGGTCGGCGGGCACGCGCACGTCGTCGCGGATGCGGTCCAGTTGGTTGTCGCGCTGCCCGAGGACGCCGTCGAAGACCTCGCGGCAGACCGGCACCAGCGCCGGGTGGGCCACCCAGGAGCCGTCGAAGCCGTCGTTCGCCTCGCGCTCCTTGTCCGCGCGGACCTGCGCGAAGGCCGCCGCGTTCCGCTGCGCGTCACCGCCGGGCACGAAGGCCGACATGCCGCCGATGGCGACCGCGCCACGGCGGTGACAGGTCGCGACGAGCAGATCGGTGTACGCGCGCAGGAACGGCGCGGTCATCGTGATCGCGGCACGGTCGGGCAGCACGGTCCGCTCGCGGAAGTTCTTGATGATGGAGAACAGGTAGTCCCAGCGCCCCGCGTTGAGCCCGGCGGCGTGCGGCCCCAGCGCGTGCAGGATCTCGTCCATCTCGAACGCCGCCGTGATGGTCTCGATGAGCACGGTCGCGCGGATCGCGCCGCGTCCGATGCCGAGCGTGTCCTCGGCGTACGCGAACACGTCGTGCCAGAGCCGCGCCTCCCGGTGGCTCTCCAGCTTTGGCAGGTAGTAGTACGGGCCGACGCCCCGCGCGATCGACTCCCGCGCGTTGTGGAAGGCGTGCAGGCCGAAGTCGACGAGCGCGCCGGCGGCCGGCACGCCGTCGACCAGCACGTGACGCTCGTCGAGATGCCAGCCCCGTGGTCGTACGACGATGGTGGCGAGCGGCCCGTCCCCGCGCAGGGCGTAGTGCCGCCCGTCCGGCGCGTCGTGGGTGATCGTGGCGCGTACGGCGTCGTACAGGTTGATCTGCCCGGCCATGACGTTCGCCCAGTGCGGCGTGTTGGCGTCCTCCAGGTCGGCGAGCCAGACCTGCGCGCCGGAGTTCAGCGCGTTGATGGCCATCTTGCGGTCGGTGGGTCCGGTGATCTCCACGCGCCGGTCGACGAGACCGGGTGGTGGCGGGGGTACCCGCCACTCGGATTCGCGGATGTCCTTCGTCTCGGTCAGGAAGTCGAGTCGGCCGGTCCGGGCGATCTCCGCGCGTCGCCGGGCGCGACGGGCGAGCAGTTCCGCCCGGCGGGCGTCGAAGCGCCGGTGCAGCTCGCTGACGAACCCCAGCGCCTCGGGGCTGAGGATTTCCCGTTCGGTCATCGTCGGCACGTGCACTCCTGTCCTCGCTGTCGGGTGGGCCGTCACCGGATCGCGTCGCGCAGCCGACCCGCTGCCCGTCGGGCCCGCAGGAGCAGGTCCCGTTCGTCGACGGTGCTCAGACGGCCGCCCTCAACGACCGGTCGACCGCCGACGAGCAGCAGCTCCACCGGCGCCGGCGCGCCGAGGACGAGGGCGGCGACCGGATCGGCGATGTCGGCGTGGCCGAGCCCGTCGAGACGCCAGAGCGCGACGTCGGCCAGCTTGCCCACCTCCAGTGAGCCGATCTCGTCCGCGCGGCCGAGGCAGCGGGCGCCGCCACGGGTGGCGAGGGTGAGCGCCTCGCGCGCGGTCAGGGCGGTCGGCCCACCCCGCAGACGGGCCACCAGCAGGGCCTGGCGTACCTCCGCGACCAGCTGTCCGGCCTCCTGGGAGGCGGCGCCGTCGACGCCGAGGCCGACGGACGCGCCGGCGTCGAGCAGGTCCCGCACGGGGGCGATACCCGCGCCGAGCCGGGCGTTCGAGCTGGGACAGTGCGCCAACGACGTGCCGGTCGCCGCGATCCGCCCGATGGCGTCGGCGTCCAGGTGCACGCCGTGCGCAAGCCAGACGTCGTCGCCGAGCCAGCCGAGCCGCTCGGCGTACTCGGCGGGCGCGCAGCCGTGCGTGGCCCGGCAGTAGTCCTCCTCGTCCACGGTCTCGGCCAGGTGGGTGTGCAGCCGGACGCCCCGGTCCCGCGCCAACGCGGCGGCGTCCCGCATCAACCGTTCACTCGCGGAGAACGGGGAGCAGGGACCGACCGCGACCCGGACCATCGCGTCCGGTGCGGGGTCGGAGAAGCGGTCGATCGCCTCGGCCGTCGCGGCCAGCGCGGCGTCGGTGTCCTCCACGAGGTGGTCCGGCGGCAGACCACCGGCGGACGCGCCGAGGTCCATGGAGCCGCGGACGGGGTGAAAGCGCAGCCCCACCCGGCCCGCCTCGGCCACCTCGGCGGCGAACAGGTCGCCGGCCCCTGCCGGGAACACGTAGTGGTGGTCGGTGGTCGTGGTGCAGCCGGACAGCGCGAGCCAGCCCAGCCCCGCGCCGACGGCCGCCGAGACGTCCTCCTCGCCGATGCGCGCCCACACCGGATACAGGTCGGTGAGCCAGCCGAACAGGTCGGCCTGCTGCGCGAGGCCCCGGGTGACCCACTGGTAGAGGTGGTGGTGGGTGTTGACCAGCCCCGGCGTGGCGAGGCAGCCGGTGCCGTCGACGCGCCGGACGGGCCCCGCCTGGTCCGTGGCGGCCGCCGGACCGGGCCCGACGGCGACGATCCGTCCACCCTCGACGACCAGGTGACCGCGCTCGTACTCGCGGCCCGTGCCGTCGACGGTCGCGACCGCGCAGCCCTCGATGACGATGCGCTCCGGCCGGGGCGGGGTCACACGTCCCACCACGACTCGACCCACCGTGGCGCGTCGTCGCGACGCACGGCGCCCTCGATCAGCCCGTACGGGCGGTCGGGGGCGTGGAAGACCTCGTTGGGATTGTCGAGCCCGAAGGGTGCGAGGTCGACGAGGAAGTGGTGCTTGTTGGGCAGCGACATCCGTACCTCGGTGATCTCCGGCCGATTTTCGAGGACCCGCTGACCCATCGCGTGGAGGGTCTGTTGCAGGGAGAGGCTGTGCGTGTCGACGAACGCCTCGACGAGGTGCCGCCGTGCCTCGCCGAACGAGACCGCCCAGTCGTCGCTCCCGCTCGTCGCGTGTCGCCAGCGGGCGTCCACCGCCGTGGCCAGGATCCGGTCGTGCGCCTCGGGCAACGTCGTGTACGCGTCCCGCACGAAGCCGAAGAACTCCGAGTCGGTGGTGTTCATCAGCACCATCCCGGTCAGCCCGGAGACGACGACGGCGTCCGACCCGTCGACGGTGACCGTCGCCGTCCGCGTCTCGGCCCCCGAGCGGGCGAACGAGTGCGGGCCCTGGCGTCCCCAGGCGTGCTCGTGGATGTCGACGGTCGCCCGGGTGACGGCGGGCTGCGACTCGACGAAGTGCCGGGCCAGGCGCAGCCCGAAGTCCTCGATCGCGCCGACGCCGTGTTGGCGGGCGAAGGCGTACACCGTGTTCTTCTGGCTGTCGGTCGGCAGGACCTTGCTGTTGTCGCCGGTCAGGTGGGTGTCGGCCAGGTCGCCGGCGAGCGCGACGCCGACGGTCAGGTCGGTCAGGTCGTGCCGTTCGCCGTGGCGGACGACGTGGACCAGCCGCACTTCGGCCTTGCCGTACTGGTGGGGGCCGAGAACAACGTCCAACGGGTCAACTCCCTCGATACGTCGAATAGCCGTACGGGCTCAGCAGCAGGGGCACGTGCACGTGCCGCCAGACATCCGTGACCACGAACACCACCGACACCTCCGGGAAGAACGCCCCGAGGCCGAGGTAGCCGGCGGTGTCGAAGCAGAGTCGGTACGTCCCCCGGGCCCAGCGCCGCTTGGGCACCCAGTCGCGCAGCCGCCCGTCGGGGTCCGTACGCCCCGTGGCGACGTCGATCCACCGGTCGCCGGCCCAGCGGTACAGGTGCACGGCCACTCCCTGGGCCGGTTCCCCGCGGGCGGTGTCGAGGACGTGCGTGGAGAGGCTCACTCGTCCATCAGCCTCGTCAGTCGCAGCGCCGTGATCCGGGTCAGCTCGGCCCGGACCACCTCCCGCTCCGCCGCCGCGCCGTTGGCGAGCCGGGCGGTGGCGGCGGCGACGATCTCCGCGGGCGACCGTCCGTTCGCGAAGATCAGGAAGAGGTGTCCGAAGCGGGCCTCGTAGGCGCGGTTGACCTCGCGCAGGGCGAGCCGGGTGCGCTCGTCGCTGTCGGCGACGCCGGCCTGCTCGCGGCGGGACCAGGTCGCGTCACGCCCGTCGCCGTCGGCCCGTTGCCCGATCCGGGGATGCGCCGCCAGCGCCTCGGCGATGTCGGGCCAGGGCAGGGCGGCGAGCGTCGCGGATCCCGTGGTGACGAGCGCCGCCGGGGTGGCGTAGGGACGGGCGGCGGCCATGGCCCGCGCCCACGACGGCGACGCGCAGCACGCCGACAGCTCCCGCTCGGCGTCGGCCGCCGGCAGCGCGTTGAACCACGTCAGACGCTCGTGCACCGGACCTCCCCTCCACTTCGCGGTGGCGGTAGTCAAACAGCGACATCGAGCCGGGTGCATTGGGCGAGCGAACCGAACTTGAAACATTGCCGCCCTACGGTCTCTGGAGCTTCCTCCAAGGCAAGGAGTTGTCGATGCGCCTCAACGACCTCCTGGGCCAGGCCGGCCTCAAACTGACGTTGCTCAGCGGCCACAGCCAGGGCGAGCGGGTGATCCAGCAGTTCTTCACCACCGACCTGCTCGACCCGAGCCGTTACCTGTCCGGCGGCGAGGTGGTGCTCACCGGTCTCATGTGGAGACGCGGTCCGACGGACTCCGAGGTGTTCGCGGCGGCCGTCGCGCGGGCGGGCGTCAGCGCGGTCGGGGCCGGCGCGGCGGCGTTCGGCACCGTCCCGGCCGATGTCGTCGAGGCGTGCGCACGTCACGACGTCCCCGTGTTCGAGGTACCCGTCGAGGTGTCCTTCACCGTCATCAGCGATGCCATCGGCACTGCCCTGCGGGTCGAGAGAGCCACCGGACTGGCCGCGACCGTGCACCGGCACCAGGGTCTGATCGCGGCGCTCACCGAGGACGCGCACCTCGCCGACCTGTTGCCGTCGGCCGCCGCCGAGACCCCCTGCTGGGTCCTGTCGCCCACCGGCCGGCTCGTCGCGGGCACCGCCCCGATCGACGGCGACCTGTGCGCCCGGCTGGCGCGTACGTTCCTGACCGCCCCTCGGCTGCCCCACGTCCTCGGCGTCGGCCGGGACCGGCGCGTCTCGCTCTTCGGCGCGAGCGCCCACCCGGGCCGGCGGGTCGGCACGTGGTTCCTGGCCTGCGCGGGCGACCTGACCACCTGGGAGCCCGAGCGCCGCCAGGCCGTCGAAGGGCTGGTCACCCTGCTCACCCTCGAACGCGCCCACCTCGACCGGCACCTGCACGTCGAGCGTCGCCTCGCCGCGCTCCTGCTGCGACCGCTGGTCGGCGGCGCCGCGCCCGCCGAGATCGCGGCGCGTCTCGAAGCGTGTCGCCTGGCCCCGGACGCCACCTTCCTCGCCCTCACCGCCGGCACCGCAACGGCGGCGCCCGACGACCTGCCGCTCAGCGTCGTCGAGGAGGTCGTGCGGCCGCTGGCGCCCACGTCGGCCATCGCGACCGTCGGCGACGAGGTCCATGCGCTCATCCCCGTCGACTCCCCCGGCGACGTCAGCCCGGCCGACCTCGTGCAGGGGATCCGCCAGGCGACGCGGGCACTGACACCGGCTCTGGGCGCAGCGCGGTTCGCCATCGGGATCAGCGCAGCGGCATCGGGGGCCGACGCGCTGGACACGGCGGTCGAGGAGGCCCGCCACGCCTACCGGTACGCCGTCACCGGGCAGGAGCGGGTGGCGGTGGTGTCCAGCGGAGACCTGTCCTCGCACGCGCTGCTGCTGGCCGGCGTCCCGACCGAGGCCCGGCGGGCGTTCCACCGCCGGCTGTTGCGCCCCCTCGCCGAGTACGACCGCGCGCACGACGCCCGCCTCGTGCACACCCTCGACATGTTCCTGCGCTGCGACGGCTCGTGGACCCGCACGGCGAAGGAGCTGCACGTCCACGTCAACACCCTGCGCTACCGCATCCAGCGCATCGAGCAGCTCACCGGCCGCAAGCTGCACCGCTTCGACGACCGCGTCGACCTGTACCTCGCGCTGCAACTGCAACGCCACTAGGCCGTGTGTCAAAGCCCCTGGCCGGCCTGCGGAGGCCGAGCGGACCGGCCGTTTCGGCCGCTGGTGAACCGCCGCTCGCGGGCCCGTGGTCCGACCGGATCGGAGCCACCCGCTCCATTGAGCGTGATGCCTGTGGGTCATCAAGATGACTCACCGGCATCACGCTCATTCTGGTGTCCGCCGTCCGCCCCTCGGCTCGACCGAGGACCTTGACACCCGGCCTGGACGAGTACGTGTCCAGGTGGCTGCCCGCTGTGCGAAAGCCCAACTCGCGGCGGCGAGCACCCGGCAGCCTTCGTGCCCTGAGCCAATGGGCTGCGACCCTCCGCACTGCTGAGATGGCTGTCAGGTGAGCCGACCGGGTTCGCGGGACGGGGTGTGCGGGGTGGATCTGAACTCGGTACGGACCGTGGTGCCCGCGGCGGCGGCCGGTCGCTGGCAGCCGGGCGACGCCTGGCTCGCCGGTGGCACATACCTGTTCTCCGAACCCCATCGGCACCTCCGCCGGCTCCGCGACCTGACCGGCGAGGACTGGCCGCCGGTGACCGACACACCGCGCGGCCTGGACATCGCCGCGACGTGCACGATCGCGGAGCTGGCCCGGTCCACGACGGTGCGGCCCACGGCACTGCGGGAGCTGGTCCGGCGCTGCTGCGAGGCGTTCCTCGCCTCGTTCAAGATCTGGAACACGGCGACCGTCGGCGGGAACATGTGCACGGCGCTGCCGGCGGGCCCGATGATCTCGCTGGGCGCGGCCCTGGACGGCACCTGCCTGCTGCTGACCGCCGAGGGCGGCCGGCGTGAGCTGGCGGTCGCGGATTTCGTGACGGGCGAGGGCACGACCGCCCTCGTACCCGGGGAGTTTCTGCGGTCGATGACCCTGCCCGCCGCCTCCCTGCGCAGTCCGACCGCGTTGCGCCGGGGATCCCTGTTCGTCGGCGGCCGGTCCGCCGCGCTGCTGGTCGGCCGCACCGACCCGGACGGGTCGTTCGTGCTCACCGTGACCGCGTCCACGGTACGGCCGGTGCAGCTCCGGTTCGACACCCTGCCCACGGCCGGGACGCTGCGGCAGGCCGTCACCGACGGCATCCCCGCCGAGCGGTACGTCGACGACGTGCACGGTCTGCCGCGGTGGCGACGCCACCTCACCCTGCTGTTCGCCGAGCAGATCCGCGCCGAACTCGCCGGAAGGAGCCCGCGGTGACCGCCGGCGGAATCGTGGTTGACGGGACGGCGTGCAACCAGGCCCCCCGGCCCGGCCAGTGCCTGCGCACCTACCTGCGCGAACGCGGTCGCTTCGGGGTCAAGAAGGGCTGCGACACGGGCGACTGCGGCGCCTGCACGGTGCACGTCGACGGTCAACCCGTGCACAGCTGCGTCTACCCGGCGGTCCGGGCCCGGGGTCGTCAGGTCACCACCATCGGCGGCCTGGCCACGCCCGACGGCCTGCACCCCGTGCAGCAGCGCTTCCTGGACGCGCAGGGCTTCCAGTGCGGTTTCTGCACCGCCGGGTTCATCATGACGGCCGCCGCGCTCGACGAGCGCCAACTCGACGCGCTCCCGCAGGCGTTGAAGGGCAACCTGTGCCGCTGCACCGGCTACCGGGCGATCGAGGACGCCGTTCGCGGTGACCGCCACGTCCACGAGCCGGCCTCGGGCGCGGCGGTCGGGGCCAACGTGGCGGCGCCGGCCGGCCGGGAGGTGGTCACCGGCGCGGCCCGGTACACGTTCGACGTCGACGTGCCCGGTCTGCTGCACCTGAAGGTGCTGCGCTCGCCCCACCCGCACGCGCGGATCCTGGCCGTCGACACCACCGCGGCGCTCGCCCTGCCGGGCGTCCACGCGGTGCTCACCCACGCGGACGCCCCCGACCGTCGCTACTCGACCGCGCAGCACGAGCACCCGAGCGACGACCCGGCCGACACCCGGCTCCTGGACGACGTGGTGCGCCACGTGGGCCAGCGGGTCGCCGCCGTCGTCGCGGACACCGAGGCCGCCGCCGAGGAGGGCTGCCGACGCGTCGTCGTGCGCTACGAGGTGCTACCGGCGGTCGTCGACCCGGAGGCGGCGATGGCACCCGGCGCGCCGGTCCTGCACGGCGACCGGGGCGCCGAGGCCGGCATCGCCCGACCGGCCGACAACGTGGTCGGCGAGATCCACGCCGAGGTCGGCGACGTGGACGCCGGGCTCGCGGCCGCCGACCTGGTCCATCGGCAGACGTTCCGCACCCAACGTGTGCAGCACGCCAGCCTGGAGACGCACGGGGCGCTGGCCTGGGTCGACGCCGACGGACGGGTGACCGTACGCTCCAGCACCCAGACGCCGTTCCTCACCCGCCGCGCGCTGTGCCGGCTGTTCGACCTGCCGCTGGACCGGGTGCGGGTGCTCACCGGCCGGGTCGGCGGCGGGTTCGGCGGCAAGCAGGAAATGCTCGTCGAGGACCTCGTCGTCCTCGCCGTGCTGAAGACCGGCCGCCCGGTGAAACTCGAACACACCCGCGCGGAGCAGTTCACCGCCACCACCACCCGGCACCCCTTCACCGTCGAGGTGACCGCCGGCGCCCGTCGGGACGGCACCCTGACCGGCATCCGCCTGCGGGTCGTCTCTAACACCGGGGCGTACGGCAACCACGGGCCCGGTGTGCTGTTCCACGGCTGCCACGAATCCCTGTCGGTGTACCGGTGCCCGAACAAGAGAGTCGACGGGTACGCGGTCTACACCAACACCGTCCCCGCCGGCGCGTTCCGCGGCTACGGCCTCGGGCAGGTCAGCTTCGCCGTCGAGTCGGTCCTCGACGAGCTGGCGCGACGCCTCGACCTCGACCCGGTCGACCTGCGCGCCCGCAACGTCGTACGCCCCGGTGAACGACTCGTCCCCCCGGCCGGCCACGACGACGACCTGACCGTCGGCAGCTACGGCCTCGACCAGTGTCTGGACGTCGTCGCCGCCGCCGCGCGGGACGCGGGACCGCCCGCACCGCCCGGCTGGCTCACCGGGCACGGCATGGCCCTGTCGATGATCGCCACCGCGCCACCCGGTGGGCACCACGCGGACGCCCGGGTGACGCTGCTGCCCGACGGGCGTTTCGAGGTCGCCGTCGGCACCGCCGAGTTCGGTAACGGCAGCACCACCGTGCACCAGCAGCTCGCCGCCGAGACGCTGGGCACGACGCCCGACCGGATCGCCATCCGCCAGTCCGACACGGACCTGGTCGGGCACGACACCGGGGCGTTCGGCAGCACCGGCACGATCGTCGCGGGCACCGCCGTCCTGCGCGCCTGTCGGGCGCTGCGTGACCGCCTGCTCGCGTTCGCGTCCGCGCACACCGGCGTACCGGTCGCGCACTGCCGACTCGACGCCGACGCCCTCGACTGCGCCGGCGACCGGCTGTCCCTGCCGGACCTGTGGGAACTCGCCCAGTCGGCCGGCGAGCAGACGGCCGCCGACGGGCACTGCGCGGGCACGCCACGGTCGGTGGCCTTCAACACGCAGTGGTTCCGGGTCGCGGTCGACCCGGACACGGGCGAGATCCGCATCCTGCGCAGCGTCCACGCCGCCGACGCCGGCACGGTCGTGAACCCCATGCAGTGCCGGGGCCAGGTCGAGGGCGGGGTCGCCCAGGCCATCGGGGCCGCCCTGTGCGAGGAGGTACGCGTCGACGCGGGCGGCACCGTCACCACGGCCGCGTTCCGCCAGTACCACCTGCCGACCCTCGCCGATATTCCGCGAACGGAGGTCCACTTCGCCCGGACGCGCGACGCCGTCGGCCCGCTGGGCGCGAAGTCGATGAGTGAGAGCCCGTTCAATCCGGTCGCGGCGGCGCTGGCGAACGCCCTACGCGACGCGACCGGCATCCGCTTCACCGATCTGCCACTCACCGCCGACCGGGTCTGGCTCGCTCTGCACGAGCAACGTTCAGCACCGACAATTACCTGATGGTCACGTGAACGGGTACGTTACTCGCCATTCACACGGATGACTGACCATGAGCGCGAAGATCAAGCAATCTCCTTCGAGGGCGCCCGAATGGCGCTTCCACCGATGGTCCGATGAGGAGTATCCCTTGCGTTCCCTTCCTATGCGCGCGGCTCTGGCCACGGCCGCGGCGACACTCGTCGTGCTGGGCACCGCGCCGGCCCCGGCGCAGGCCGCGCCGACCGAGGTGCAGATCCTCGGCTTCAACGACTTCCACGGCCGCCTGGAGGCGCCCACGGCGGGAGTCGGTGGCGCCGCGCAGATGGCCGGCATGATCGAGCAGTTGCGGGCGGCCAACAACAACACGCTGGTCCTGTCCGCCGGTGACAGCATCGGCGCGTCCCCGTTCATCTCGCTCGTGCAGAAGGACGAGCCGACGATCGACTTCCTCAAGATGATCGGCGTCGACGCGTCGAGCGTCGGCAACCACGAGCTCGACCGCGGGTTCGACGACCTCGACGACCGGGTAATCCCCCGCTCCGGCTTCCCGTACCTGGCCGCGAACGTGTACCGGGGCACCGAGGCCGCTCCCGGCCGCCTGGCGGAGTCCACCGTGCTGACGGTCGGCGGCGTCCGCATCGGCGTCGTCGGCGCGGTCACCCTGGAGACCCCGTCGCTGGTGTCACCGGCCGGCATCCCGGGCCTGACCTTCAAGGACCCGACCGCCGAGGCGAACCGCGTCGCGGCGAAGCTGAAGGCCGACGACGACGTGGACGCCGTCGTGCTCCTCGTGCACGAGGGCTCGGAGGCGAGCGGCACGGACGCCGCCGCCTGCGCCGCCGTGGCGGACCCGAGCACTCCCTTCGGCAAGATCGTGGCCGGCGCCAGCGCCGACATCAACGTCATCATCTCGGGTCACACCCACGTCCCGTACAACTGCTCGTACGACGTGCCGAAGCTGGGGCACAAGCGGCCGGTCCTGCAGACCGGCCGGTACGGGGACGCCCTGGACCAGGTCAAGCTCACCGTCGCCGACGGTAAGGTGACCGCCGCCGAAGGCGCCGTCCTCCCGATCAAGGGCTACCCGGCGGACCCGGCGGTCGCGCAGTTCGTCGCCGACACCAAGGCCGAGGCCGACGTGCAGGGCAAGGTGAAGATCGGCGAGATCACCGCCGACATCAAGCGCGCCGTCACCGCCGAGGGCGTCGAGGACCGTGGCAGCGAGTCGACCCTCGGCAACTTCATCGCCGACGTCCAGCTGGAGGGCACCCGCGCGGCCAACCGGGGCGGAGCGCAGATCGCCTTCATGAACCCGGGCGGCCTGCGCGCCGACTTCGTCAAGAGCCCGGACGGCACGGTCACCTTCGCCGACGCCGCCACCGTCCAGCCGTTCGCCAACGACGTGATCACCAAGACCTACACCGGTGCGGAGATCAAGGAGACGCTGGAGCAGCAGTGGCAACCGGCGGGCGCGTCGCGGCCCTTCCTGCACCTGGGCGTCTCCAAGGGCTTCAGCTACGTCTACGACCCGAACGGTCCGGCCGGCAACCGGGTCATCGCCGACCGCATCTTCCTCAACGGCACGGTCATCGACCCGAAGGGCACCTACCGGGTGACGGTCAACTCGTTCCTGGCCTCCGGCGGTGACAACTTCAAGGCGCTCGCCGGCGGCGTCGACCCGCTCGCGACCGGCGACAACGACCTCACCGTGCTCGTCGACTACCTCCGGGCGAAGTCCCCGGTCACCGCCGACACGGTGGAGCGCGCGTACACCGTGGACCAGCCGGGCGCCCCGGTCGGCGGCGGCCCCAGCGGTGAGCCCACCGGCAGCCCCAGCGGCGGCACCGGCAACGGCGGCGGAGCCGGCGAACCCGGTCTGCCGATCACCGGCGTCAAGGCCCTCACGATCGCCGGCGCCGGCATCCTGCTGTTGCTGGCCGGCGCCGTCGCGCTCGTCGCGGCCCGGCGGCGGCGCATTCGCGTGACCGTCGAGTGACGCGAAGCTGAAACGAACTGTCGTCTCCGGAAGCCCGCGCGGCTTCCGGAGACGACCGTCGGTCTGTCACACCGCCCGGGTCAGCCGCAGCAACCGCCAGACGGTACGCAGTGACACGCTCGGATAGAAGCCGACGTACTCGGGCGTCACCCGCGGCTGCCACTTCTCCTTGAACTCGGCCTGGCTGCGGGCCGGGTAGATCCAGTCCCCGTGCTCGGCGATGAACCCGATCAGCCGGTCCGTGCCCCGATGGCTGCCACCGGCCGGCTGGTGCCGGGGCGACAGCTCCCGGAACGGCGTGAGGCCCAGGTGCAGCCACCGCGCACCCTCGGCCTGGAAACGCTGCGACGCGACCACGAACGCCAGGTCGACCGCCCCGGGTGGCGCGTCGGGCTCACGCCGCGTGATGTCGTACAGCCAGCCGCCCTCGCGGCCGAACGCCGGGGAGTACGACACGTACGCCACCGGCTCACCGTCGGACAACGCGAGGAACAGCCGGCGTACGGGATCGTCCTGGCGGGCACGTTCACCGACCAGGAACTCGATCTGCTTGACGTGCCGGCCCTTGTCCGCGAGCCAACGGGCGTCCAGGGCGTCCAGGCGCGCGGCGAGCGCCGCGTCGTACGGCACGTCCCGGCCGGCCTCGACCACGGTGACCCCGGCCCGCCGGGAGCGCGCCAACTTGTTGCGCACCTTCTCGAACTTGCGGCCGCGCAGGCTGAAGCTGTCCAGGTCGATCGAGTACGCCGCGCCGAGCTGACTGAGCTGGTAACCGAACTCGGCGTACAGATCGAGGTCGTCCGGGGTGAGCTGGACCGCGCAGAGCCGCCGGCCCTCCTGCTGCGCCCAGCCGTGGAACGCCCCGAGCAGCCGCTTGCGATCCTCCGGGTCGGCGTAGACGCTGCCCAGCTGCACGGCGTGCCGCCGCCCGGCCGGCCGGTAGGCGATGAACCCGTCGAGACCGGTCACCGTGAAGTGCCGCGTCTCCCTGTTCAGCGCCAGCGCGGCG
Source organism: Micromonospora sp. NPDC049662 (assembly GCF_040675055.1). Classification (NCBI taxonomy): domain Bacteria; kingdom Bacillati; phylum Actinomycetota; class Actinomycetes; order Micromonosporales; family Micromonosporaceae; genus Micromonospora; species Micromonospora sp. NPDC049662. The sequence continues at coordinate 23,808 of NZ_JBFAOC010000032.1, read as the reverse complement.
CTGGAGTGCTGCGCGTGCCGGCGCAGGACGGCCAGGGCGGTCATCGGTTCCATGGCGGTGGCCTCCACCTGTCAGGGAGCGGACGGGTCGTGGCGGGTCGCCGCGCGCCGGCGTGCCCACGCGAGCTGGACAAGGTCCACGGCCTCACGCCCGACGGCCGAGGCGGGTTCGCCGCCGGTGACACGGTGGGCGACGGCACCCACCAGCCGGGGCAGGGTGAGCAGTCGGTCGGCGTCGAGCCGGTCACCCATCACGTCATCGAGCCGGCCCACGGCCCGGGAGTTGCGCTGGAGGCCGGCGAGGAACGCGTGCTCCATCGCGGTGACCGTGCCGCCCCGGCCGATGTCCTGGCCGTACCAGTAGTTCGGCAACTCGGCCCGGTCCCGGTCCCGGGCCCACCGGGCCAGCCCCGACGACAGCGCCGCCGGCTGCTCCCAGTGCGCGGTCAGCACCGCCGCGAGCGCGCGGGCGTTGCGCAGCGCGTCGTTGATCCCGTGTCCCAGGGTGGCGTCCTTGGCGTGCCCGGCGTCGCCCACCAGGGCCCAGCCCGGCCCGAACGGCTGCCGGAAGAAGGACGGGTACCGCACCACGCGGTGCAGGTCCCCCACCGGCTCGCCGGCGGCGGCGAGGTGGCCCACCTGCGGGCTGACCGACTCGACGTGCCGCAGGAACCCGGCCACCTTCTGACCGGCCAGCTCGCCCTGTAGGCGCTCCGGAGGTTGCGCGATGACCACGAAATCCTCGGGACCGGTGGGCAGGATCGAGACGATGTGCACCCCGATGCGGTGCCACAGCAGCGCCGGCGGAATCCGTGCGCCGGTGAAGTACCGCCAGAGCAGGGCCCGTTCGCTGCGCGCCGTCAGGTACTGGCGGGCACCCACCCACCGGGCCACCGACGAGTTACGGCCGTCCGCTCCCACCACCAGCCGCGCCGACACGTCCCGGACCGAACCGTCGGCACGCTGCACGGTCACGCCGCGCACCGCGCCGTCCGCGCCGTGCCGCAGACCGACGACGGCGGTGCCGGTGGAGGTCTTGGCGCCGGCGGCGACCGCCCGGTCCAGCAGAACCTGGTCGAGGACGTCCCGAGGTGGACACAGCCCCGGGTCGTCCGGGTGGCGGAAGTGCAGCTTCACGTCGTCCAGCCGGACCCACACGTCGTGCAGCGGCGGCACGCCCTGTGCGACGACGGTGTCGTACACGCCCTCGATCCGCAGGTCCTCGGTGCCGTGCAGGATGTGCGTGGACAGGGTCGGCGCGGGCAGGTCACCGCGGTCGAACACGGCCACCGACAGACCGGCCGCCGCGAGCCGGGCCGCCAGCGCCGAACCGGCCACCCGCGCCCCCACGATCACGACGTCGACCTGCTGCTCCATCGCCCGGTTGCCGGCCACGACCGCGCCGCCCGTCGCCGCCGCCGGCAATCCGGTGGCCGGGCCCGTTGGTTCCGCGGCCGCACCGACCGGCGGCACCGTCGCGGTGGCCGCTGGCTCTGGGGCCGCGGCAACCGGCAGGTCTGGCGTTGTGGCCGGCCCGGACGCCGCGGAGACTGGCAGCTCCGCCGCCACAGCGACCGGGGGCCGAGTTGGCTCGACGGCCGACGACGGGTCGGTCGGCGCGACAGGGGTCACGAGGGCGGGTGGGATTGGCGAGCGGCGGGCAGGGGCGATCTTGTCGGCCACGTCCAGCCCGCGCAGGTAGCCGGCCAGCAGCAGGTTGCCGATCCGGCCCGTCGGCATCAGGCCCGCGGTGCCGCGCAGCCAGGGCAGCTCCGGCAGCGGCGCGGTCGGGTCGGCCGCCGTCGGATCCGAGCGGTCGACCAGCCGGGGGGCGAGCACCTCGGCCGTCAGCGCCGAGAGGGCCAGGCCGTGCCCACACCACGCGCCCGCGAACCACACCCCCGGCCGGCCCGGAACCGGACCGACGATCGGCAGCCGGTCGAACGTGGACGCCGTGACGCCGGACCAGAAGTCGGTCACCGGCACGTCCGCCAGCGCCGGAAAGGTCGCGGCGAGTTCGCGGACCAGCCGGTCCCGAACGGCGGCGATACCGCGCTCGTCGACGCGCGGCTCCAGCAGGGCGGGACCACCGCCGAACAGCAGCCGGCCGCGAGCGGTCATCCGCAGGTAGTTGAAGAACGACCGGCTGTCGATGGCCGCGCCACGCCCGTCCCAACCGGTCCGCGCCAGCAGGTCGGCGGGTACGGGGCCGGTGCGCAGGACATGGGTACGGATCACCGCGACGTTCCGGGTGAACAGTCCCAGCCCGGTGGTGAAGCCGTCCGTGGTCAGGGCCACCCGTCTGGCGCGTACCCGATGTCCCCCGGCCGTCACCGTGACCGGGGCGCCGCCGGTGATCGCGGTGACCGGCGTGTTCTCGGCGATACGCACCCCGGCCGTGAGCAGCGCCGCCCGGAGTGCCTGGACCAGCAGCCACGGGTTGACCAGCGCCACGTCGGGGTAGCACAACGCGCCGTGGTAACGGGCGCTGCCCAGCCGCTCGGTGGTGCCGTCACGGTCCAGGTAGGAGGCGTCGAAGCCGAGGTCGCGCAGGGTCTGCGCCTGACGTCGGAGCGATCCGGCGTGTGCGGGCGCCGACGCGGCCACGAGCTGGAAGCCGTCGGTCAGCTCGCAGCCGTCGGGCAGACCCCGGGCCAGCCGCCGCAGCGCGGCGATCCCGTCGAGCGTGGCGGCGAACATGGTCCGGGCCCGGTCCCGTCCGTACCGTCTGACCAGTGTCGTGATCGGGCCGCCGACCCCGGGGCCGACGATGCCGGTGCTGTGTCCGCTGGCGCCGGAGCCGACCTCGGTAGCCTCCAGGACCAGGATGTCGCGGGCGGGCAGGTGGTTCGTCAACTGGTACGCCAGCGCGAGCCCGGCCAGCCCTCCTCCGACGATGGCGACGGACGCCTCCTCGTCGCCGGCGAGGGCCGGCAGTCGCGCGGCCCGCGGGTCGTCGCGTTGCCAACCGCTCGCCGCGGAGACCGGCCGGCTCATCAGGCCACCGAGGTGGGTCTCGACGTGCCCGTCGGGACCGGTGAGTCGGCTCGCCCGGCAGGGGCCGGCGACGGACCGCCGGTCACCTCGCGCAGCAGCGCGTCGAAGGCGGGCAGACGCTTCGGCTCGAACGGCACGCCGAAGGGCTTGAGCTGGTTGCCGAAGAGCGAGCGGTCACCGAAGAGGTGGATCGGCACCGCCAGCAGCGCCCATTCCGGCCCGATCAGCCAGGCCCAGAGCGCCACCACCAGTCCGGCGCTGAGCAGGCTGTGCATGCTGTTGTAGAGGACGTAGTACGCCTTCGGGATCCGCCCGTCCGGGCTGCGATGGTAGGCGATCGCCCCGGGGATGTAGCCGATCAGGTCGATGTAGAGGAACAGCCCGATCGCCGGCAGCCACCGGATCTCGTCCCAGTGCGCGATGAACAGGCCACTCGCCAGCGCGAGCCCGGCGAACCACTCCGCGCGGTGCAGCCGGGCGGTGGTCGGCGTGTCGAACGTGTTCAGCTGGTCCATCGTCAGGCCTTCCCGCTGACGCCGACCGACGCGGTCGCCAGGACGCCGTCCGGGATGGTCACCGCCGGGAACAGTCCCCGGAGAACGTGGTGGATCGTCTCGGTGAGGACCCGCTCCGCGACCGGGTCGATGATGCTGGCGAGACTGGGCACGCCGAAGTCGAAGCTCGCCACGAACGTCATCGCCACCCCGTCCGGGTCCTGGCGCAGCGTCCACGCGCCGGAGAACTCGTCGAAGTCACCGTCGATCTGGTCGAACTCGATGGTGAGACGATCGCGGTCCAGGTCGTCGGCCTCCGTCCAGGCCAGGATCCCGTTGCGGAACAGGACCTCCCACGAGCTGACGACCCGTCGCGCGTCGGCCGGCGACTGCACGGTCACCCTCTGGACCACGTCGACCAGGTGCGGGTAGCGCTCGAAGTCGACCAGCTGGTCGAACACCGCGCCGCCGTCCCCACCGGAAAGGAATGCCTGAATCTCGACCCGTCGCATGTCAGTGGACCCCCAGCCGGTCTGCTGTCGGATAGCGGTGGCCGAGCGTGCGCAGCGCGCCGTCGAACGCGTCGACCAGGAGGGCGACCTCGTCGCCGGAGAGCACCGCGGGTGGAGTGAGGCGCAGCACGGCGCTGGCGTTCAGCGAGTGGTTCACGATCACCCGGGCGTTGAGGAGTTCGAGGATGGCCTCGCCGGCCAGCCCCGGACCGGCGAACTCCACGCCGATCAGCAGCCCGACGCCGCGTACCTCACGAACCAGGTGCGGATACCCGGCCGCCACCGCCCGCAGGCGGGCCAGCAACTCGTCGCCGAGCGTCGCCGAGCGCTCGACCAACCGTTCCTCGGTGGCGACCGTGATCGCGGCACGGGTGGCGGCCATCGCGATCGGCGCGCCGGAGAACGTGGACGTGTGCAGGAACGGGTCCTTGTCGAAGGCCTGGAACGCCTCGGCGGTGGCGACCACGGCGGAGACCGGCACGATGCCGCCGGACAGGCTCTTGCCGGCCAGCAGCACGTCCGGTGTCACGCCCTCGCGAAGGGCGCCCCACCAGTGACCGAGGCGGCCGACGCCGGTGAGGATCTCGTCGAGCACCAGGAACGCGCCGTGCTCCCGGCACAGTCGGGACACCTCGCGCAGATAGCCGGGCGGCGGGATGACCACCCCGCCCTCGCCCTGCACCGGTTCCATGATCACGCAGGCCGGCGGCCCGGCCGCCAGCACGGCGGCCAGCGCCTCGGCGTCTCCGTACGGAACGTGCGACGCGTCCGGCAACAGCGGGCGGAACGGGCGCTGGTAGAGGTCCTGCCCGGTGACGGAGAGCGCCCCCATGGTCTTGCCGTGGTATCCGTTGACGGTCGAGACGAGCCTGCGCCGGCCCTGGACACGGGCCATCTTGATGGCCGCCTCCACAGCCTCCGCGCCGGAGCCCGCGAAGTGCACCCGGGTCAACCCGGGCGGCGCCACCGCGACGAGCGCCGCCGCGGCCTCGGCCACCGACGGCTCCAGCATCAGTCGGGTGGCAATCGGATGGCTCTGGATCTGCGCGATGACCGCGGCGACCACGGCCGGGTGCCGGGCGCCATGCAGGAACACGCCGTAGCCGCCCACGTTGAGGAAACGGTTGCCGTCCGAGGTGTACACCCAGGCGCCCTCGGAACCGACCTCGACGTGCCCGCCGAACATGTCGCCGAGCTTGGCGCGGCCCCGGGACAGGAACCGACGGTAGTTGTTCCGGACCTGCTCCCGTACCTGCTGATCGGTCTCTACGCTGCTGGCTGTCACCACTCCTCCTAGCTCACCACGAGCGGCTGGCCGCCGAACCAGGCCGTCAGTTCCGCGGCGGTGCTCACCCGCGACGGTGGATGGAAGGCGACCGCGTGCGACGTGGCGGCGAGATAGGCCACCTCGGGCGAGGAGATGAACGCCATCCCACCGAGCAGATCCACCGACCCGCGCACCGCCGTGGCGATCGCGTTCGCGGCGGCGAAGCGCACCACGAGCGCCCGGCCGAGGGCGTCGTTGCCGCCGTCGCCGTCGTCGAGACTCCGTGCCGCGCCGTCCAACATGATCGCCGCGCCCTGCACGGCGGTCGCCACGTCCGCCCGCTCGGTGACCGGTCCCCGGCCGCTGGTGATCGCGCGCTCGACCAGCGCGGACGCCACCCCCAGGTAACACGCGGTCACCAGGAGCTGGAACCAGACGAACCCGATGGTCTGCAGGTCGTCGAGCTGGCCGTCGAGCGCGACCTCCGGGTAGACGAACAGGTCTGGATGCACCTCGACGTCGTTGAGCAGCACGGCGTCGGACTCGGCGCCGGTGAGCACCGGCGACGCCCAGAAGGGCTCGATCGTGATGCCCGGCGACTCCGCCGGGATGAGCGCCACACCCAGGCGGGTGCCGCCGTCGTCGGTGGGCACCGCCACGCTGGCGGTCAGCAGGTCCATCGAGGCGGAGAGGCTGCACGGGCGCTTCGCACCGGTGACCCGCCAGTTCTTGCCGTCCCGCCGGGCCGTCATGGTGGGCGTCAGGATGCCGCGACCGGCATGCCCCTCGGCGAAGCCGGAGGCCACCAGCCGGCGATCGGTGGCCACCGCCTCCAGCAGCATCCACTCGAACCCGACGTTCGCCCGGGCCAGGGCCACCAGGCCGGCGACCGAGAACTGGTGCATCGTGGTGGCGACCGCCAGCGACGGCGCCTGCGCGGCCAGGGCGCGGGTGACCCGCACGGCCTGGAGGGCGGACGCGCCGAGCCCTTGGTAGGTCTTGGGCACCACCAGACCCGCGCCCCCCGCCTCCCGGAAGAGGGCGACGCCCGGCCCACCCGGGCGCTCCAACTCCATCAGGGGAACCTCGCCGAGCCTCTTGAGCAGGCCGGGAAGCAGCATGTCGCAGGTGTCCCGCTCGGTGTCGAGAAAGCTCATGCCGCCAGACCCTCCCGCTCGGCACGCAGCGGGGAGGCAAGTGCCGCCCGCCGGGGCTGGACGTCGCGACCGATGCTGATGCCCTGCAGGTGCGACGTACGCAGCATTGGATAGTTGCTCTCGCCCCCCGGGCCGCCGGTCAGGCCGGCGCCACCGTGGGTGGACAGGTACGGGACGAACCCGATGTGCGAGTCGTTGATCTTGAGTAGGCCCCCGTTGTGCACCCGGGCCACGAACTGCTCGACCATGGACTCGTCACCGGTCCAGACCGAGTTGCGCAGGGCGTACTCGTTGGCGTTCAGGAAGTCGATGACGTCGTCGAGCAGGCCGTCGCCGTGGTCCGGGTCGGGCACCACCACCGGCAGCAGCGGGAAGAAGGTCTCCCGGGCCACCGCCCACACCGCCCGGGCGTCGGTCAGGCCGTTGACCCGCAGAACGGTCGGCTCGACGAACACCCCGGTGGACGAGATCGAGCCGTCCAGCTCCATCCGGTTCCCACCGGCGAGCACCTCGGCGCCGCACTCCGTGGCCTGCTCGACGTACCGGGCGAACTGGTCGCTCTTGAGCACCGGCGACAGCAGCACGTCCGGATCCTCGGGATGACCGGGCCGGATCTTGCGGGCGTGGCTGATCAGGCGGGCCAGCAGACGGTCCGCGATCGCCGGGTGGGCCACCACGTAGTTGGGAACCATGCAGATCTGCCCGGACCCGAAGAAGCTCTCGGTGAGCGCCTCGGCGGCACGGTCGAGATCGGCGTCGTGCCACACCACGCAACCGTCGTTGCCGGCCAACTCCAGGATCGGCTTCTTGCCCCGGCGTACCGCCTCCACTCCGAGCGGGATGCCGAGTTCGCTGCTGCCGAAGTAGAAGATGTCGTCGACGAGCGGGCTGGCCAGGAACTGGTCGAGGATCCGCTTGGGCGGGCCGCAGACCACGTTCAGGGTGCCGGGTGGGGCACCGACCTCGTCGAGGATCGGCGCCACGATCTCGCGCAGCACGAACATCACGCCGTAGGGGCTCCCCCGCGGCGCCTTCACGACGAGCGCGTTGCCGGCGGCGAGCGCGGGAACGCCGAGCAGCGAGTTGACCGCCGCCGCGTTCTGCGGTGGGCTCAGCGCGACCACGCCGTCGGGCTTGCGTACCACCAGTAGACGCCGGTTCGCGTCGTCGTACTCCCGGTGCATCTGCTCCGCGCACAGCCCGATCGTCTCGGGGCTCGTCCCGTGCAGGCACCCGGCCAGCTCCCACTCGGCGAGCGCGCGGGGGTGCCCCTCCTGGACGAGGACCTCCACCACCTCGTCGTGCCGCCGGCGCAGCTCCTCGTGGAGTCGGTGCGCCACCTGGAGCCGTACCCGAAGAGGCATCGCGCCCCAGACGGGCGCCGCCGCCGCGGCGGCCTGGATGGCCTGCTCGACGACGGCGTCGTCGGCCACCGCGCAGCGGGCCAGGACGCTCGCGTGGTCGTCGCCGTCGTGGCGACGGCCGCGGTCCAGGTCACGCTTGAGGGAAAGCTGGGGCAGCATGTCGTCGAGCACCGCCGAGGCGCGCAGGCAATGTACCCACTTGTCCGCTGGAACGTCCTGACCTGCGATGTAGGACCCGTACGATCGCAACGTCGCAGCCCCCTCCCATAAGCGAGTCTGTGCTACTAATTCATTAGTCGAGGAACGGTCGAACCATAGATGCCCTCGTTGAAGGGTGTCAACGAACCTTTGAGCAGAGGCAAGATGCCGACACACGACGCGCAAGCGCCCAGGAAAAGCCCCATGCGGTGGATTCGGATCGGATCGGCATTACTGGCCGCGCAGATGCTCGCCCTCGGCGTGCCGGCGTCCGTCGCGCCACGGTGGTTCTTCGACTGGTTCCCGTTCGGCGCGGGCTGGGTCGCCGCCGGTGGCCCGTACAACGAGCACCTGCTGTCCGACCTGGGCTACGCCTACCTGGCGTTGGCGGTCGTCCTCGGGTGGGCGGCCGCGCGGCCGGTGCGGGAGTTGTGTCTCGCCGCAGCGGCCGCGTCGGTCGTCGCGAACACGCCACACCTGCTGTTCCATCTGGCCCACGCGGGGGCGCTGCCAACCGCCGACAGCGTCGCGGAGAACGCCCTGCTGGCGCTCACCGTCGTGGTGGGACTGGCGGTCTTCTTCGCCGGCTACCGTCTCCCGGCCGGCAACGCCGCCGGGCAGCCAACCGCCGATCTCCCGCGCGAGCGGCCGTAGCCCGCACGCCGACCGCCCGGACGGGAGTCGTCCGACGGTCAGGAACGGCTGGTCGGCCAGATACGGCGGGCCGGGCGGCCGTCGGCCGCGGGAAGCGGACGCGTCGACTCCCACAACCGCCGCCACTCGGCGGCCTGCGGCCCGGTGGTGGACGCGACGGCGGCGGCCGGCGCGGTCCGCAGTGAGCGGTACCAGCCGACCTCCTCCTCCACCCACAACCGGCCGATCGCGGCGGACATCCGCTCGTGGAACGCCCGCGCCCCCTCGCCCTCGCGGGGCCACAGTGGCCGGCCGTAGCGCACCACGACCGTGCGCCGGCCGGGCACCGGCCAGTTCCGGCCGCGCGGCATGGCGCCGAACGTGCCCCGCAGCGCGACCGGCACCGCCGGAACGTTGTGCGTGCAGCACAGGTGCGCGGCGCCCAACCGCATGCCGCTCATCCAGCCGTCGGTGGACCTGCTGCTCTCCGGAAAGAGCAGCAGGCTCCAACCGTCGCCGAGCAGCTTGGTGGCGAGGCTGCGTAGCCGCCGGTCACCCTGCCGCTCGATCGGGAAGGCGTTGAACACCAGCGACGTCACGACGGCCCGCCAGCGCGCGTCGAAGAAGTAGTCGGCGGCGGCCCCGACGGCCAGCCGCCGCGCGAACCGACGGGGCACCGAGCCGAGAATCAACGGCGTGTCCAGGTGACTCGCGTGATTGGAGACGAAGACGGCGGGCCCCTGCAAGCCGTCGAGGTACTCCGTGCCGCGAACGACCGGATGGGTCTGGGTCCAGGCCACCGACTTGAGCACGCCCCGCTGCAGGCCGAAGCGGACCGCCCCCGCCGCCCGGGTGCGGGCCCAGGCGGTGGGAAACTCGGAGCGCTCGCGGCGGATCTCGTACGGCTCGGCGGAGCGAGGAGTCGTCGCCCGGCCACGCCAGTCGCGGCGGCCGCGCAGCAGCCTCACCTCGTCGATCAGGCGCACGTCGCCTCCCGGGTCATCGGACGTCCGCCAGGGTCACGGGCGGGGCGTGCAGGTAGGTGATGCTCGGGCTCGACCCGACCGTGTCACGCGCCATCTCCAGCGCGTCGGCGAGCGAAGAGGCCGCCCGGAAGCCCATCACCGCCGCCGTCTTCCGGTCGGCGCCGACGAAGATCACGTCGCCCAGGTGCTCCATCGCGTGCGCCCCCCAGTACCACATGTAGAACGGGTGCACGCCGTGGTACGCGTAGCTGGTCCGGTACAGGTGCCGGTACCAGGGGTCCTGCGCGTACTGCTGCTCGTACTTCGCCTCGATCGCCGCCGGGTCGGTGGTCTGCGGCAGGACCTCCTCGAAGAAGTCGATGTAGCTGGGGTGGTGCACCGGGTGGAACTCCTTGGGCATCGGGTGGTAGAAGATGCCGACCCCGCCGCGCCGCACGATGGGCTGGTTGCGGTAGAGGTTGAAGAAGTACCCCAGGCCCAGCGACATCACCAGGATCGGGTTCATGATCGAGTTGACGTTGTACGGGCAGATGAAGGGCAGGCCCCACACGCCGATGTCACTCTGACCCTGCACCTCGGTGAGCTGCTGACGGTGCACGTTGGCGAGCGTGAGCGGGTGGACCGAGTCGGGCCGGCCCGCGTTGACCCCGGTCACCCCGTACGGCGCGTCGTTGTTCTGCCAGACGCGTCGGCGCAGCTTGGGCGGCGTCAGGTCGTTGGCCCGCTTGGCGGCCAGGTAGGAGAGCTGGTCGCCGATCCCCCACTCCCATTCGCGCTTGTTGAGGAAGCCGACCTGGCTGGGGAACGAGTCGAGGTTGAGGGTGGTCTCGACCGTGAAGACCTTGACCGCCTCGCCCAGCACGTCGGCCATCCGGTCGTACGAGTGGTGCATGGCCGAGTTCGGCGGGTCGTTGAAGGAGCGCGAGTGGCGCAGCGTGTGGACGTTGTGGTGGTGGCGAAGACTCCGGTAGGAGCCGAGACCCACGGTCACCGACTTGCTGCCGCCGCTCATCGCGGTGAGGTTGATGTTGGCGTACACGATGAGATCGCTCTCGGCCGCCCGCCGGTTGATCTCCACGTCCTCGCCGTGCGGCGTGGTGCCGAGGTGGACCAGACCGTCCGGGTCCTCGGCGTCATGATTCTTCAGGTGCTTGGGGAAGAACGCCCGGAAGACCCGCTCGCCGACGATCCGCTTCAGCTCGGCCGGCGTCATCCGCCGGTGCAGCGAGTTCGCCGCGATCAGCTCGACGTCGTCCACACCCGCCTCGGCGGCGAGCTCCAGCACGTTCTCGATCACCCGCTGCCGGACGTCCGGTGGGCGCATCTGCGGCAACGGGAGGGACAGGTCGTCGAAGACGATCGTCAGTCGCATCCCGGGGCGGAGCAGGTCGGGCAGCGGCGGCGAGTCCACCGGGTGCAGCAGCGCGCGCTGGATGGCGGCGTCGACGTTGGCGATCGGCGGAAGCGAATCCGGCGGGTACACTACCCGTGTGCCGAGCGGGAACCGCTCGAGGAGGAAACCCTCCCCCTGGTGGACGAGCAGCGGCGGCGTACGCTCGTCGACCTCGAGCACGAAGCCAGGTCTGCTCATGAATTGTCCTTTCGTCGTTCCGGCTCGTGCGGGTGCGTCGGGCTGCTTGGTCAGTTGCGGCTGGGGTCGAAGGCGACCTTGACGGCGCCCAACTGCCCGGCCTTGGCGGCGTGGCCGAGCGCCTCGCGCCACCGCGACAGCGGGTAGATCGCGTCGACGTAACCGTCCAGGGGCGCTTCGGCGGCCAGCGCCATCGCCTCGGCGAACGTGCCCCCGACGGGCTCGTCGGCCTCCGGCACGTCGGCCTCGGTCCCGGCGGTCGGGCTCGCCGCCGCGCTGCCGCTGGAGGCGTACGACCCGACGAGGTTCAGCTCCCGGAACCAGACGGGTGTCAGGTCCACCCCGCCGGAAGGCATCCCGGACAGCAGCACCGTGCCACCGGCCCGGACCAGCCGCAGCGCCATATCCAGGCCGGCCCCGGCACCGGTGCACTCGAAGGCCACGTCCGCCCCACCGAGGAGGAAGTCGCCGCCGATCATGGGTTGCTCCAGCGTGCCGCCACAGGCCCGGCGTACCGCGCGAGCCGCACGGGACGGCTGGAACACCTCGGTGGCCCCGAGCTCGCGGGCCCGGGCGTGCTGGTGCGCGTGCTTGGCCACCACGTAGATGGGGCCGGCCTTGGTCAGGGCACGCAGCGCCAGCAGGGTCAGCAGGCCGACCGTGCCGGCGCCGACGATCAACACGGCCGCCCCGGCCGGCACCTGCGCCCGATGGACCGAGTGCACCGCGCAGGCCAGCGGCTCGACGAGCACCGCCCGACGGTCGTCCATCGTGTCGGGTACGGGATGCAGCTGGGCCGCGTGCGCGACCATCTGCCGACCCCAGCCGCCGCCGGTGTCGGTGCAGTAGCCGGTCTGCAGGCCGGCGGAGACACGACCGGCGGTGACCCGGTCGCACCGGCTGTGCTGCCCCGCGACACACCATCGGCAGGGCTCCCCGCCGCGTACGGCGCAGGACAGCACCGGGTCGACCACGACGCGGCTGCCCTTGGGCAGGTTGGGTAGGTCGTCCAGGGTCTCCGCGACCACCTCGTGCCCGGGCACGAAGGGCATCGACACGACCGCTCCGAAGTACGGCGACGAGCGACCCGTCAGCAGGCTGACGTCCGAGCCGCAGATGCCGGAGAGCAGCGGTCGCAGCCGGACCCAGTCGCCCGACGGCAGGCTGGGCTCGGCCCGGTGCACCAGGCGCAGGGGCGCCACGTTGCTGGCGAGCACGCCGGACATCCGGCCGCCGAGTTTGGTGGAGCTGGCGCCCCGGGCGGCGAGGAAGCGGGGAGTCGACTGGCGGTATTCCAGGGCCGGCATCATCGGGCCGCTCCCCGCGCGCCGGGGCCGGCGGCCGAGGTGGTCAGCTCGACCATGTTCTCGACCGCGCCGACCGTGTGCCCGCCCCACTCCTCGATGCGCCAGTTCTGGCGCTTCGCGTGGCGGTACAGCTTGGGATCGGGGTTGACGGCCACCGGGTTGCCCACCCCCTCGAGAAGTGATCGGTCGGAGAAGCTGTCGCCGTACGCGTACGAGCTGCGCAGGTCTGCGCCGATGTCGTCGGCGTGGTGGCGGAGCCAGGCCAGGCGGGCCTCGCCCACCAACGGCGGTGAGGCCAAAAAGCCGGTCAGGACGCCGTCGCGCACGTGCAACCGGCTCGCGACCACGTCGTCGAAGAGCGGGCGCAGCGATTCGATGAGGATGTCCGCGGTGCCGGTGATCAGGATGGTGCGGTGGCCGGCCGCACGGTGGGCGCGGATCTGCCGGATCGCCTCCGGCAGCGCCCGCCGCAGCAGCGCGTCACCCATCCGGTCACGGATCAGGTCGCGCAGCGCCTCCTCGGAGGCGCCGGCGTACCGCCGCATGAAGGTCCGGATGAACTCACCCCGGCTGCGCTGCTCGGCGCGCAGGTAGCGCGGCGCGGCTCCGGCGAGCGCGGCGAACTCCTTGGCCCAGCCGCCCTTCGGCCGGTCGGACAGGCGGGCCCACAGGAAGGTCTCGATGAGGTTGGACGCCACCACCGTGCCCTCCAGGTCGAAGACCGCCACCGTGTCGCGGCCCTCGGGCAGCGGCCCGCGCCCGCTGGAACGGGGACGCCGGGTCACCGACTGCCGCAGCAGCGCGGTGATGGCCGGGCAGTGCACCTCCTGGAGGTAGTGCGGCCAGTCCACCTCGGCGACGTCGAAGCTGCCCCGGCTGACCATCTCCTCGGGCACCTGGCGGTGCAGCGCCAGCACGTTGCCGTCGGTGTAGATGGCCTCGACCTCGGTGTATACGCCGTACAGGTCGGACAGTCGACGCAGCGACTCGATCCGCTTGGTCTCCTTGTGCACCTTCGTCATCCAGTCGCGGGTGCGCGGCGAGGCCGGCAGCCGCAGCAGCGCCCGTTCGGCGAGCGACACGGCGCGCTCACCGGTGCGCAGCTTGCGCTCGATCTGGCTCGCGCCCGGAAAGCGCCAGGTCGGCACCGCGATGTGACCGCGACCGGCCTCGGGCAGCGGGTGACGGCGGAAGTAGTTGCGGATGTTCTCGTCGAGCTGGCGTTGGGTCAGCGGGTTCCGCGCGCCGGTGCCGACGTGGTAGTAGACCGGCGCGGCGGGCTCCGGCTCGACGGCCGCGACCGCCAGCAGGGCGTTGGTGACCAGGTCGATGGGGACGATGTCCACCACCGCGTCGGGCAGGCCGGGAAAGTCCGGAAGCGTGCCGCGCCCGTACGACAGGATGATCGGGTCCACCATCTTGAAGGAGTCGAACCACCCGGGGAACGGATGACGCAGCGCGCTCTGCACGATCGCCGGGCGCACCACGGAGAGGCGCAACCCCTCGTCGCGGGCGTACTGCTCGGCGACCCGCTCCCCCAGCGCCTTGGTGAACGTGTAGACGTCCGGCCAGCCGACGCTGTGCGCGCGCAGCCGGCCGTAGTCGATGAGTCGCTCGGTCACCTTGCGACGCCGCGCCTCCTCGGCGGCCCGCGCCGTCGCCTGCGGGCCGGCCTTGCCGTGCTCGGCGCGGGCCTCGGCCAACAGCGCGCGCAGCGCCTCGGGGCGGCGGGAAGCGCGCTCCACCTCGGCGCGGGCGGCCCGCGCGGCGGTCAGCTCGGCCTGCCAGTCGACGTCGTGGTCCAGCGGGGCCTCGGGCACCACGCCCTTGCGGGCGCCGGCCACGTACGCCGTCGAGACGTGGACCACGTGCGGACGTCGCGGCAGCGCGACGACCGCATCGTAGAGGTTGACCAGACCGCCGACGTTGACCTCGAACGCCTCGTCGATCGGCGGGTCGAAGGACACGGTGGACGCGCAGTGCAGGACGGCGGTCAGGTCGTCCGGCAGCGCCGGGACCGAGCCGGTGAGGTCGCCCTCGAGGACGCTGACCCGCTCGGCCAGCAACTGCGTGAGGGCCGGCCCGCCGATCCTGCGGCGCAGCGTGCGGAACACCGGCTTGCGCCCCAGTCCGGCGACGCGGTCGGCGCCCGACGTCGCGCCGCGCCCGCGCACCAGCACCGTCACCCGGGTGTTGGGGTAGTCGGCGAGCAGCCGCTCCAGCGCCGCCTGCCCGAGGAACCCGGTCACCCCGGTGAGCAGGACGTGGGCACCATCGAGAGACCAGTTCGGCGTGGCGGGTCGGTCACCCGGGTTGTAATTCACCAGATGAGGATAGCGTCAAACGGGCCGCGCGTCAGCCCACCGATTCGCGGAAAAAACGACGCCGACGGTCAGCGCCAGCGGTCCGGATCGTCGAGCAGTTCGTTCATCGATCCGGACCGGAACGCCTCCACCGTGAGCGGCAGGTCGGGGAATCCGGCCGCGCGGATGGCCGCGGCGAGCCGCTGGTCGGCACGGGCCCGCTCCACGATGGGCGCGTCGACCTCGAGGCGGACGCCGTCACCCAGGTCACGGACCCGCAGGTCGACCACCCCGTGCGGGTCCAGCAGGCGGCGGGCGGCCAGCTCGGCCAGCTCCACCCGGGCCAGCCGGGCCGGCGAGATGGGCACCCCGAACGCGATCCGGCTGGCCAGACAGGCGGCGGCCGGTTTGGCGGCCGTGTCGAGGCCCCAGAGCTCCGCTATCGCGCGTACCGCCGGCTTGTCGAGCCCGAGGTCCGCGAGCGGCGTGCGGGCCGCGCGCTCGGCTGCGGCGGCGATCCCCGGCCGGAAGCCGGCGGCCAGGTCCGAGGCGTTGGTGCCCGTCACCACTGTCGTGAAGCCGAGCCGGTCGGCCAGCTCACGCACGGTGTCGATGAGCGTGCTCTTGCAGAAGTAGCACCGGCGCGGGCCGTTCTCGCGGTAGCCCTCGACCTCCAGCTCGCGGGTGCCGAGCACGTGGTGCGCCACGCCGAGCCGGGCGCAGAAGTCGCGGGCGGCGGCGACCTCGGCGGCGGGGACAGCGGCCGAAACCGCCGTCACCGCGGCGACATCGGCCGGATCCAGAGCCCGCACCGCCGCCGCTACGGCGACGCTGGAGTCCACGCCACCGGAGAATGCGACGAGCGTTTTGCCGTATCGTGTGAATTCCGCGACGAGCTGATCCGCGGCCCCCCAGGCCCATCCATCAGGTCTCACAGCTCGACAGTACTGGAAGGAGCGTGAGGTGTCCGCACCGGAATTCATCGACCTAGGATTCGCACGGATGGACGTGGACCGTCTGTCGCGCACCGGCGACCCCGAAGTGGTGTACGGCGCGGGCAAAACTCCTGAACAGGTGACGGGAGCGATGCACGCGCTACGCGTCGCCCATCCGGACACTCCGATCCTCGCCACCCGGCTCACCGACGCCGCCATGGCCCGGTGCGCCGACGAGTTCGGCGCCGACGTGGTGGATCCGGTGTCCCGGACCGCGGTGGTGGGCCCCGAGCGCACGCCGGTGGGCACGGTCGCCATCGCCTGCGGCGGCACGAGCGACCTGCCGGTCGCCCGTGAGTGCGCGGCCACCGTGGCCGTCTTCGGGTCCCGGGCGGATCTCGTGGTGGACGTCGGGGTGGCCGGCCTGCACCGGTTGCTGGCCGAGCGGGACCGGATCGCCCGCGCCGACGTGGTGGTGGCCATCGCCGGGATGGAGGCCGCGCTGCCGTCGGTCCTCGGTGGACTGGTCGGCAGCCCGCTGATCGCGGTGCCCACCAGCGTCGGGTACGGCTGGCACCTGGACGGCCTGACGGCCTGGCTCGGCATGCTCAACTCGTGCGCCCCGGGCGTGCTCACCGTCAACGTGGACAACGGCTTCGGCGCGGGCGTCGCCGCCGCCAGGATCGCCCGCCGCACGCCGAGCTGCGCAGACGCGAATGGCTGAGCCGCGGACGATGACCGAGGACAGCGCGGCGGTCCCGTCGAGCACCGCCCTGTGGGTCGACCCCAGCAACGGCGCGGCCGGCGACATGCTGCTGGCGGCGTTGCTCGACGCGGGCGCGAGCCTGTCCGCCGTCGAGCAGGGCGTGGCGCGACTCGCGGTGGAGCCGGTGACGCTGAAGCTGGAGAGCGTACGCCGACACGGCCTGCGCGCCGCCCATCTCGTCGTCACGGCACCCGACAGCGGCACCCACCGCGACCTGGCCGCGGTGACCGCGATCATCGCGCGGGCGGCGCTCCCGTCGGCGGTGCACGACTTCGCGGTCGCCGCCTTCACCACCCTCGCGCGGGCCGAGGCGCGGGTGCACGGCGTACCCCTGGCGGACATCCACTTCCACGAGGTCGGCGCCCTCGACGCGGTGGTCGACCTGGTCGGATGCGCGCTCGCGCTCGCCGACCTGGGGCTGCTCGACGCGCCGATCCGGGTGGTCGGCCCGGTCGCGGTCGGCTCCGGCGTGGTCCGTACCGAGCACGGCCCGATGCCGGTACCCGTGCCCGCCGTTCTGGAGATCCTCTCCGGCGCGGGCGCACCGATCGCCGCCCATCCGGCCGCGATGGAGCTGTGCACGCCGTCGGGCGCCGCCCTGCTCGCCACCCTGGCCACCGGCTGGGGGCCGCCACCGGCGTTGGTGCCGCACGCGGTCGGGGTCGGCGCCGGCACCCGCGACCCGGCCGGCCACCCGAACATCCTGCGGGTGCTGGTGGGCGCCTCGGCGGCCCCGGACTCCGACGCCACACCCTGGCAGGGCGAACCGCTGCACCGGGTCGACACCACCATCGACGACCTGGACCCGCGAATCTGGCCGGATCTGCTGGAGCGGTTGCGGGCCGTGGGCGCGGCGGACGCCTGGTGCACGCCGGTGCTGATGCGCAAGGGCCGACCGGGGCAACTGCTCAGCGTGCTGGCCGCACCGGCGCAGCTCGACCTGGTCTGCCGGCTGGTCTTCACCTACACCGGCACGCTCGGCGTACGGGTGTCCACCGTGCAGCGCCGCCGGCTGCGCCGCGACCAGATCGCCATGCCGTACGGCGACACCGCCGTACGGGTCAAGCGCGGCTACCTGGGTGACCGTCTGGTCAGCGTGCAACCGGAGTACGACGACGCCCTGGCGGTCGCCCAGCGCGCCGACGTGCCGGTCGCCCGGGTGCTGGACGAGGTACGCGCGGTGGCCCGCGGCGTCGGCCCGTCACCGCAGGCCGAACCGCTCCCGGAGGCCGACTCGGTCGCAGAGGCCGGTCCGCTCCCGGAGGCCGGTCCGCTCCCGGAGGCGACGACCGCGTGATCTGTCTGATGCCGCACTGCGGCTTCCTCTCCGCCACCTCGCGCATGTTGGAGATCTACCGCGCGCTGCGACAGCGCGGGGTGACCGCCCGCATCGCCACGCACGGCGGCACCTACGAGCACGTGCTCCGCGACGTCGGCGTCCCGTACGACATCGTCGGTGAACGGATGACGCCGCAGCGGTGCGAACGGTTCATCCGCGACGAGATCGGCATGGGCTACGTCGGTCAGAGCATGTACACCGACCGGGAGATGCGCGACTACGTCACCGCCGAGACCGAGTACTTCCGCCAGCACGACATCCGTACGGTGGTCACCGGCTTCACGCTGACCACCCTGCTGTCGACCCGGCTGGCCGGTGCCCGGCTGGTCACCGAGCACGCCGGCAGTTGGGTACCGCCGCTGTTCGAGCGCGGGATGCTGCCGGCGCCGAGTCAGGCGCACTTCGGCCTGCTGCCGTCGCCGCTGCTGCGGTGGTTGTCGAACTCCCTGCCGTCCCGGGTCGGCTTCTACTGCGGCGGGTTCAACCGGCTGGCGGCCGACCTGGGCGTACCGCGCGTACCCAGCCTCGCCGCGCTCGTCCTCGGCGACCTGGCGCTCATCCCGGAGGTGCCGGAGGTGCTGGGCGTGTCCGCCACGGAGGTGGCCGACTGGCGGCCGGACGGCCGGTCCGGCTATCGGGCGGGCACCCGGCTGCGCTGCGTCGGGCCGCTCTACGCCCGGCTCGACCTGCCGTTGCCCGAGCGGGTCGCCCGTTTCCTCGCCGAGCCGGGGCCGGTCGTCTACGTGGCGGTCAACTCGGCCGAGGTCGGCTTCGTGCGGCGCGTGGTGACGACCATCGCCACCCTCCCGGTGCGCGTACTGGTCGCCGGCACCCACCACGACCTGCACGACATGGCCGGCGACCGGGTCATGGTCGGCGGCGTGCTGCCGAGCCACCTGATCATGCCGGAGGTGGACCTGGCGATCACCGCGGGCGGACAGGGCAGCGTGCAGACGGCGATGGCCGGCGGCACGCCGGTGCTCGGTTTTCCGCTCCAACCGGAGCAGGACCTGAACCTCGCGCTGCTGGAACGGATCGGCGCGGCACGCCTGCTGGCGCCGAGACACGTGGGCGCGAGACTGGTCACGCTCGCCGCGGAGATGCTGGCCGACCGGTCCTACCGCGAGGCGGCCGAGCGGGTCCAGCGCTGGTACGCGGCCACTGACGGACCCGCGAACGCGGCCGAGGCCATCCTCGCCCTGCACGATTCCGGGGAGGCCGACCCCATCGGCCCCGCCGGCGTCCTGGGTTGATCCGCTGGGTCGGCCCGCTACGCGGCCGGCGGGGCGCCCGTGCCCGCCGGTCGGACGACCGGTCCGGTCGCCCACTGCTCCTCGTGGTCGGCCTTGCGCAGGAGTTCGTCGGCGCTGTGCGCGACCCGGGACATCGCCAGGCGTAGCAGCGGGGGCGCCATCATCGACGTGACGATGGCGACGAGGGCGATGATCGTGAAGGTGGCGATGTCCAGGACGCCGAGCCGCAACCCCACCATGGCGACGACGATCTCGACGACGCCCCGGGCGTTCATGCCGGCGCCGACGGCCAGGGACTCCCAGTGGCCGAGCCGGCTGGATCGCGCACCGAGGTACGCGCCCGTGAACTTGCCGAGGATCGCCGCCGCGAGGACCACGAAGGCGGCGATCGCCACGTCGCGGTCGAGCAGCACGCCGAGGTCCATCCGTAGGCCGGCGGAGGCCAGGAAGATCGGTGCCAGCACGGTGAGCACGACGGTCCGCAGGGGGGCCAGCACCGCCCGCCGATCCCGGATCGCCTGGCCGACGAGGATGCCGGCGACGAACGCGCCGAACACCGCCTCCATGTGCAGCGACTGGGTGATCGCCGCGCCGACGAGGACGATGATCACGGCCGTGACGATGGTCGGCCCGCTCTCGGTGGACCGGCCGGCGAGCCGCAACGCTCCACTCACCAGCGGCCGGCCGACGACGATCGCGGCGACCACGAACGCCACCAGCAGCAGCAGGGACAGCGCGACCTGACCCGCGCGTACGCCGACGGTCGCCATGGCCGACACGACCGACAACAGGAACCAGCCCACGGCGTCGTCGACCATGCCGGAAGTCATGATCAACTGCCCGACGTCGCGGTGGATGAGCTTCATGTCCGCCAGCGTCTTGGCGATCACGGGGATCGCCGTCACGCACATGGCAACGGCGAGGAACAGCGCGAACACCGGGCGTTCGGTGGTGTCCGGCACGAGGACGGCCGGGGCCAGGTAACCGATCAGGATGCCGAAGCCGATCGGGATGAGCAGACCGCCCAGACTGATTCGGAGAGCCGAGGTGCCACGGCGGCGGACGATCCGGGTGTCCAACTCGATGCCGGCCACCCCCACCAGCAGCAGGACGCCGATCTGGGCGACCGCGTCCAGCAGGTGCATCTGCGCCGGGTCGGCGGGGAACAGCCAGTCGTGGACCGCCGGAGCGGCGTGGCCGAGCAGCGACGGCCCGAGCACCACGCCGGCCATCAGCTCGCCGACGATCTGGGGCAGGCCGAACCGCGCCGCCAACCGGCCCAGGCCGAGGCCGAGCAGGAGCAGGGACGCGATCTGGACGAGCAGGATCACGACCTGTCCGCCGGCCAGCGGCATGATGGGTGCGTTCATACCGGCCTCATCTCCCTGATCAGGGCCGCCAGTCGGTCGAGCCCCTGCTCGATCTGCGGTGGCTGCAGCAGGCTGACCGACAGACGGAGCTGGTGGCGTCCACCTCCGTCGGCGTAGAAGTGGTGCATCGGCGTCCACAACACACCGAAGTCGCGGGCGGAGCGCTCCAGCAGCGCGTCGTCCACCACGAACGGCACCGTCACCACGAGGAAGAAGCCCCCACCGGGGGTGTTCCAGGAAACGCCGGCACCCGGCCCGAAGCGCGCGGCCAGGCCGTCCAGCACGTGCCGCAGATTGCGCCGGTACGCGCCGGCCTCGCGCTCGTTGGCGCGGACGAGACTGCAGTCGTGCTCCAGCAACTTGCCGGCGATGATCGCCTGCGCCAGCGGTGAGGTGTTGACGGTCACCATGCTCTTGATCTTGGAAAGCTCGTCGGCCAGCAGGCCCGTTCCCCCGGGGCCGGCCACCGGCTGGTCAGCGACCACGTAACCCACCCGGGCGCCGGGCATCCCGGTCTTGGCGAACGAGCCGAGATAGACGACCCGACGGTCGTCGTCCATGGCCTTGAGCGTGGCCGGGCGGTCGCCACCGGCGTGGAACAGCCCGTACGGGTTGTCCTCGATGATCAGCAGATCGTGTTCGGCGGCCGCGCGCAGCACCGCCACCCGGGTCTCGGTGTCCAGGCTCGCCCCGGCCGGGTTGGCGAAGTCGGGCACGAGGTACAGCGCGCGGGGGCGCTGCCCCGCCGCCCGGGCGTCGCGCACCACCCGGGCGAGGTCGGCCAGGTCGATGCCGCGCGAGCCGTCCCGCACCGGCAGCGTGGTCATGTCCACGAGCGACGCGGCCCCGCGAATGCCCACGTAGTTCGGCGAGACGGCCAGCAGCACGTCGCGGGGGTCGGTCCGCAACGCCCGCAACACGAGGAACATGCCCTCCTGCGCGCCCACCGTCACCACGACCGACTCCGGGTCGACGTCCATCCCCTCGTCGACGGACAGGTTGCGGGCCACCAGGTCGTGCACGATGCCCTTGGTCCGCCCGTACTGCAACAGCGTGCGGTTGACCTGACGTTCGCTCAACCCGTGCTCGTCACGCAGATGGTCGCAGTAGCGGCGCAGGTACCGATGCACCGCCTCGACCTCGAAGAACTCCTCGTAGGGCCGGCCGGCGGCGAACGACACCGCGTCCGGGAAGCGACCGGCGATCTCGTTGAGGAAGGTCATCGAGTCGAGCACCGGGTCGGCCAGCGAACCGTGCAGGTCGGCCAGGGCGATCGGCGCGCGGGCGCCCACCGTGGTCGTCCCCGACCGGCCGGTCACGGGGACCATCCCGCGAGGGCGTCACCGGACGCCCGGCCCCGCCCCGTCGACACCGGCCCGCCACCGGCCACGGTGGTGCCGTGGCCCAGCGCCCGCAGGTCGGCGCAGCCCATCATCGCCATCGCATCCTCCAACTCGGCCCGCAGCAACGAGAGCACCCGGCGGGCCCCGGCCCGGCCACCCACCGCCAACCCCCAGAGAGCGGGCCGACCCACCAGCACCGCGGACGCGCCGAGGGCCAGCGCCCGCGCCACGTCCACGCCGCTACGGACGCCGCTGTCCAGGAGCACCGCGCACCGGTCGGCCACGGCCGCGACCACCGGCTCCAGCGCCGCGATGCTGGGCACCGCGCCGTCGAGCTGGCGGCCGCCGTGGTTGGACACCACGACCGCGTCCGCCCCGAGGTCCGTCGCGCGCACCGCGTCGTCCGCGTGCAGGACGCCCTTCACGACGATCGGCAGCCGCGTCCGTCGTCGCAGCCAGTCCAGATCCCGCCAGGACAGCCTCGGGTCGAAAGCGAGACCGGTGTGCACCATCAGCGCCGAACTGTGCAGACCGCCGGAGTGCGCTGCCGCGCCGACCTCCGGCGGCAGGTTGGCGGCCACCACGTCGTCGGGCAGTGTGAACCCGGACCGCATGTCCCGCAGGCGACGACCCATTCGGGGCACGTCGACCGTCAGCATGAGAGCCCGGCAGCCAGCGGCCTCGGCGCGGGCCACCAGATCGGCGACCAGCCCGCGGTCGCGCAGCCAGTAGAGCTGCATCCAGACCTCCGCCTGGGTGGCGGCGATCCGCTCGACCGGCTCGCTGCTGAGCATGCTGGCGACGAAGACCGCGCCCTCGTCCCGGGCCGCCTCGGCGAGCGCCACCTCGCCGTCCGGGTGCAGGAGCCGCTGGTAGGCCATCGGCGCCACCCCGACGGGCAGACCCATCGGCGTGCCCAGCAACTCCGTGCCGAGGTCGCAGGTGTCCGTACCCACCAGCACCCGGGGGACCAGGTGCACCCGGTCGAACGCGTCCCGGTTGTCGCGCAGCGTCGACTCGGTGCCGCTGCCCCCGGCCACGTAGTCCCAGACGGGCTCGGTCAGCACCCGCCGCGCCGCCAACGCCACGTCGTCGAGGCAGAGCAGGCCGGCGAGGTCGGTTCCCTGGGCCGCGATGGTGGTCACAGGACGTCGTGGGTCTTGGTCCGCTCCGCCTCGACCGCCTCGTACAGCGCCCGGATGTTCCCGCTGCCGAAGGTGCGCGCACCCAGCCGCTCGATGACCTCGAAGAAGAACGTCCGGCGCGGATGGGTGGACCTGGCGAAGATCTGGAACAGCTGGCCGTCGTGGTCCTCGTCGACGAGGATGTTGCGGGACCGCAGCTGGTTCACGTCGTACCGGGCGAGGTCGAGTCGCTGGCCGAGCAGGTCGTAGTAGGTCTCCGGCGTGCGCAGGAACTCCACGCCCCGATCGGTCAACGCCGAGATCGCCGACACGATGTCCGGTGAGCACAGCGCCACGTGCTGCACACCGGGGCCACCGTGCCCCTTGAGGAAGTCGTCGATCTGCCCGGCGGCGGCCGAGGCGTCCGGCTCGATGAGCGTGAGCGTGACCAACCGCGACGGGCTCTGCACCACCTTGGAGAACATCGCCTGGCTGCCGACGAGGATGTGCTCCTCGAACGTCATGTCGAAATCCAGCACCGTGCGGTAAAAGTCGACGGTCGGGTCGAGCGTGCCCGCCTCGAGACAGACGGCGAGGTGGTCGACCACCCCCAGCCCCAGAGCCGGCCCCGCCTCCGGCAGGTGCCCGTCCGGAAGACCGGGCGTCAGGCCGGGCAGCACCGGGCCGGCCGACCCCTCGGGTGGCTGGACGAAGGTGTGCGTCACGTCGCCGAAGCCGCCGACCGTGGCCGTGACGAACCCGTCGCGGGGGGGGGGGTGCACCACCCGCCCCGCGCCCCGGGGCCCCGCGCCCCCGAACCCCCCCGCCCCGGCCGCCGGAAGCCACGCCCCGTCGGGCACCCCCGCGCCC
>NZ_JBFAOC010000031.1:0-74684 GCF_040675055.1 Micromonospora sp. NPDC049662 | reverse complement strand
GCCGTCGACCCGCGCCCGAGCCGGGCGCGGGCGGCCGGCCGCTCAGCGGTGACGGCCCGCAGCCCGGACGTCGTACGCCCGAACCGGCGCGGCCCGCCGGTGGCGCTGCCCGCTTCGACGGACCCGTGACCGGTGTCGCCCCGCAGGTCGCCGACGGACTGCGACCCGACCCCGCGATCGCCGACGACCCGCGTACGGCCCGGCGTCGTCCCGGGCCGGTCGACCCGGGCGCGCCGGAGCCACCCCGCCCCGCCGGGGGTGGTCACCGTCGTGCCGCCGAACCGGACGAGCCGGCGGTTCCCCGCACGGGCAACGCCCCGCCGCTGCCCGACGCGTCGCCCAGCGGCGCTGTCCCCACCGGCGGCCCGGCCACCGACGGCACCGGTCGCCGTCGGGCGGTCCCCGACGAGCAGGACCGACGCGCGGCGACCGGCGGTGAGCCGCAGCCGGAACGCCGGGACCGTCCGGAGCGGCCGGCGGACTGGCTGCGTCAGGCCGGCCGGCTGCCGCACACCGACCCGGGCCTGCCGGTGGTCAACCGTCGAGGGGCCGGCGGGCAGCCTGCGGAGCGGCCCGCCGGCCGCCGTACCGGCCCACCGCCCGCCGGTGACCTGAACGACCGCTCCGGTGCTCCACTCGCCGTACCCGATCCGGCCGCGGAGCGGGCCACCGGCCGCCGGGCCGCCGGGCCGCCCGCCGACCCGGGCGCGGACGCTCCCACCGGCCGCCGGGCCGCCCGCGCCCCGGAAACCACCGGCGAGCACCCGAGCGGTCCCGTGCCGCAGCCGCCGGCCCCGGGGGAGCGCCCGGTCGGCCGTCGGAGTGCTCCGAGCACCGCCCCGGACCCGATCAACCGTCGTCGCCGCCCGTCGGCCGAGCCGGCTGCCGAGGGGCGGCCCGGCCCGGCGGGCGAGCGCGGTGACGACTCGTACGCCGGTCCGCCCGGCGGCGGACGACCCGGGCCCGGCGCGCCCGTGCGCGGCGTCCGCTCCGGCCCACCCGGTGGCCGGGCCCGGCTTGCGCCCGACGACGCGCCGGTCTCCGGCGCCGGCCGCCGTGGGACCGATGGTCCACCCCGGCCCGGCGTGGCCCGCCCCGACGGACCGGCGCGCGCGGCGGTGCCGCCGGGCGCCGGTCCCGACAGCCCGCCCGGTCCACGCGGGGACGGCCCGCTCCGGTCCCGCCCCGAGGGTCCGGGCCGCGCCGCGGTGCCGCGGAACGCCGATGGTTCCGCTCGCGCGGCGACGCCGCCGGGCGTCGGTCCGGACGCCGCGGCCCGCGCCGCTGTCCCACCCGGCGTCGATCCGCAGGGTGCGGCTCGTGCCGGGGTACGACCTGGCGTCGGTCCGGACGCGCCACCCCGACCTGGTACGGCCCGGCCCCGCCCGGATGGTCCGGCTCGCGCGGCGGTCCCGCCGGGCGTCGGTTCGGACGCCGCGCCCCGACCGGATGGCCCGGCGCGTGCCGCCGTCCGCCCCCCGGGCGTCGCCCAGCCACCCGGTGGCGACGTTCGGACGGGCGTCGAGCAAGCCGGCCCCGGATCACCCGCGACCGCGCGTGCCGCCGCCCCACGTCCGGCGGACCGCGCCGCGGGCCGGGCGCTGCCGCCGCCCCGCGAGGGCGGCCGTCCCGAGCCCAGCGGTGTCGCCCCGGTGCCGCCGTCCGGTCGTACCGGCGAACCGGTCGCCCGTGCCGCGGTCGTGCCGCCGGGTGCGGCTGGCCCGGTGGACCGGCCACCGTCCGAACCGGTCGACGGGCCGGCGCTGCGCGCGGCCGGCGACGTCGCCGACGACGAGGACGCGGCCCCGGGCGCCCGCTCCGAGCAGCACCGGCAGTCGCGCGAACGACGCCGGCTGCGGGTCGCCGTCCTGGCGCTGGTCAGCATCGTGCTGCTCGGCGCGGTGCCCCTCTTCTTCGGCCTCCGCACCCTCAGCAGGGACCCGGTGTTCGACAACCTCGACCAGCTCAATGTGCCCTCATGGGCCGCGACGAAGACGGTCGACGACGTCAGCGGCAGCCGTTGGTGCCTGCTCGACTGTCGGCTGCGCGAGCGCACCGTCACCTCCGAGAAGTCGCCGGAGGAGACGGCGAAGGTCTACGAGGAGGCGCTGCGCGGCGATGGTTGGCGGCCGTGGAAGGTGGGCCGCTGCCCCGAGCAGGAGACCAAGGGCAGTTACACGTGCTGGCGTCAGGACGAGTTGACCCTCGACCTGTGGGTGCGCCTGCCGGCCTGCGTACCGCCGCCGGTCGACGGGGAGCCGGCGATCGTGCCGTCCCCCGAGCCGTCGGCCGCTGCGGGGGAGTGCGCCGGCTCGTTGGTGTCGGTGAAGGTGCGCAACGCGATCGACGACGAGCGGACCAGGCCGCAGCCCAGCACCGATCCGTCACTGACCGGGGAGGATCCGTTCCCGACGGTCAGCGGGGATCCGCTGGGCGATGTGACACCCTCACCGTCCTGAGCCGCTCTCCATCACGGACGGTAGGGTCTGGGGCTGGCGGACGCGCCGGCCGGCGACGGTTCGGTGGGTTCGGTGGGCACCACGGTTGTGCGTTCCGGGGACGTCGGGTCCGGCGGAAATCTGCTTGAGGAGGAGACGCGTGGGCGACATTCTGGCGGTCGCGGCGCTGATCGCGGCGAGCGCGTTCGCGGTGCTGGTGCTCATCCTGACGCTGCCGATCCTTCGGCTGCGGCACACGGTGGACGCCACCACCCGGATGATCAACGACCTCAACGACCGGACGGGACCGCTGCTCGGCGACGTCAACACCACGGTGAAGAACGTCAACGTGGCGCTGGAGCAGGTGCAGACCTCGCTCGACGGTGTGAACCTGCAGTTGGCGAAGGTCGACACGATGACCAGCCACGCCCAGAACGTCACCGCCAACGTCGCCAACCTGGCGACGGTGGTCTCCGCCGCGGCCGCGAACCCGCTGGTCAAGGTGGCCGCCTTCGGCTACAGCGTGCGCCGGGCCGCCGCCAGCCGCCGGCACGCCGAGACCGAGCGCGAGGTGCGCGACACCATCAAGCAGCAGCGGCGGGCCGCCCGGCGCGGCAACCGTTGACCGACCCGGCCACAGGAGGTAGCGCGACATGAAGCGGTTGTTCTGGCTAGGCATCGGCGTGGCCGTCGGCGTGGTGGTGGTCCGCAGGGCGACCCGGACCGCGCAGGCGTACACCCCGGCCGGCATCGCCAGCTCGTTGTCGGAATCCGCTGGCAGCCTGGTGGAGTCGGTGCGTAGCTTCGTGGAGGACGTGCGGGTCGGGATGGCCGAGCGCGAGCAGGAGATTCACCAGGCGTTCGTCCAGGGCGAGGCGTTCGACGACCAGTTCGCCGAGCTGCGGGAGTCCCCGCGGATCGGCGATAGAGAGATTTTTCCGGAGGAACACCAGCGATGAAGACGGCGGAGATCAAGCGGCGGTACCTCGCGCACTTCGAGGCGAACGGCCATGCCGTGGTGCCGTCCGCTCCGCTGCCCGCCATCAGCGATCCGAACCTGCTGTTCGTCAACGCCGGCATGGTGCAGTTCGTGCCCTACTTCCTGGGCCAGCAGACCCCGCCGTACCAGCGGGCGGTCAGCGTGCAGAAGTGCATCCGCACCCCGGACATCGACGAGGTCGGCAAGACCAGCCGGCACGGCACGTTCTTCCAGATGAACGGCAACTTCTCCTTCGGCGACTACTTCAAGGCCGGGGCGATTCCCCTGGCGTGGGAGTTGTCCACGAAGCCGATCGCCGAGGGTGGCTACGGGCTTGATCCGGAGCGGATCTGGCCGACCATCTACCTCGATGACGATGAGGCGTACGAGATCTGGCGGTCGGTGGGTGTGCCGGCGGAGCGGATCGTGCGGCGCGGCAAGGCGGACAACTTCTGGTCCATGGGCATCCCCGGACCGTGCGGTCCGTCGTCGGAGCTGTTCTACGACCGCGGCCCGGAGTACGGCGCCGAGGGTGGTCCGGCGGTCGACGAGGACCGGTACATGGAGTACTGGAACCTCGTGTTCATGCAGTTCGAGCGGGGACCGGGTACCAACAAGGAGGACTACCCGATCCTGGGTGACCTGCCGGCGCAGAACATCGACACCGGCATGGGCCTGGAGCGGATGGCCTCGATCCTGCAGGGCGTCGACAACCTGTACGAGATCGACGAGGTACGACCCATCCTCGCCCGGGCGGCCGAGCTGACCGGCAAGCGGTACGGCGCGCACTCCGGGCACGTGGCGAGCGAGTCGCACCCGGACGACGTCCGGCTGCGGGTGGTCGCGGATCACGTGCGCACCGCGCTGATGCTGATCGGCGACGGCGTGACGCCGAGCAACGAGGGCCGCGGGTACGTGCTGCGGCGGATCATGCGTCGGGCGATCCGGTCGATCCGCCTGCTGGGCTGGCAGGACCGGGCGCTGCCCGAACTGCTGCCCGTCGCGCGGGACTGCATGGCCCCCTCGTACCCGGAGCTGGCGACCGACTTCGACCGCATCGCGCAGTACGCGTACGCGGAGGAGGAGGCGTTCCTGTCGACCCTGCGCGCCGGCACGACGATCCTGGACACGGCGATCGCCGAGACCCGTACGGCGGGTGGCACGGCGCTGTCCGGGGCGAAGGCGTTCCAGCTGCACGACACGTACGGCTTCCCGATCGACCTGACCCTGGAGATCGCGGCCGAGCAGGGCCTGAAGGTCGACGACGAGGGCTTCCGCCGGCTGATGGCCGACCAGCGGACCCGGGCCAAGGCGGACGCGCAGGCGCGCAAGACCGGGCACACCGACGTGTCGGCGTACCGGTCGGTGCTCGACGAGGGCGGCCCGGTGACGTTCACCGGCTACAGCGAGGTGGCCCGCGAGTCGCGGGTGCGGGCGCTGCTGGGCTCGGACGGCCCGCGCGCGGCGGCGACCGAGGGTGAGCTGGTCGAGTTGGTGCTCGACACGACCCCGTTCTACGCCGAGGGCGGCGGCCAGCAGCCCGACCACGGCATCATCACGGTCGGCGACGGCCAGGTCGAGGTGCTCGACGTGCAGCAACCGGTGCCGGGCCTGATCGTGCACCGGGCCCGCGTCCTCCGGGGTGAGGTGCACCCCGGCGACACCGGCTACGCCGAGATCGACACCACCCGGCGGCGGGCGATCTCCCGGTCGCACACGGCCACCCACCTGGTGCACCAGACCATGCGCAACTTCCTTGGCGAGTCGGCCACCCAGGCGGGTTCGTTGAACGCGCCGGGCCGGCTGCGGTTCGACTTCAACACCCCGACGGGTGTGTCGCCGACCGTCCTGCGCGACGTGGAGCAGCAGGTCAACGAGGTGTTGCTGGCCGACCTGGAGGTGCACGCCTTCATCACGTCGCTGGACGAGGCGCGGCGGATCGGCGCGATGGCGCTCTTCGGCGAGAAGTACGGCGAGGAGGTGCGGGTCGTCGAGGTGGGCGACTACGCCCGGGAGCTGTGCGGCGGCACGCACGTGGCCCGCTCGGCGCAGCTCGGGCTCGTGAAGATCCTCTCCGAGTCGTCGATCGGCTCCGGCGTACGCCGGGTCGAGGCGCTGGTCGGCATGGACGCGTTCGGCTTCCTGGCCAAGGAGCACCTGCTGGTGTCCCGGCTGGCCGAGCTGTACCGGGTGCCCAACGACCAGGTCGCCGACCGGGTGGAGCAGACGGTCACCCAGCTCCGGGACGCGGAGAAGGAGCTGGAGAAGCTGCGCGCCCAGTTGGTGCTGGGTGGGGCGGGCGCGCTCGCCGCGCAGGCGAAGGACGTGCGCGGGGTGGCGTACGTGGGAACCGAGGCGCCCGAGGGCGCGGCCGGCAACGACGTACGGACCCTCGCCCAGGAGATTCGCGGCAAGATCGACCCGGCGCGGCCGGCGGTGGTCGCCGTGGCGGCCCGGTCGAACGGCAAGGCGTCGTTGGTGGTGGCGGTCAACGCGGCGGCCCGCAGCCGGGGCCTCACCGCGTCGGACCTGGTGAAGGCGGCGTTCTCCGGGCGCGGCGGGGGGAGCCCCGACCTGGCCCAGGGTGGCGGTCTGCCCGCGACCGAGGCACCGAACCTGCTGCTCACCGTCGAGAAGGCGATCACCGAGGCGTGATGGACGGTCAGTTTCGACCAGGGCGGACCGAATGGTCCGCCCTGGTTCGTCGACAGCACAGGGGTGACCCACGGTGAGCGACTTCACACGGGGAGTTCGCCTCGGTGTGGACGTCGGTCAGGTGCGCGTGGGGGTGTCCCGCTCGGATCCGCACGGGGTGCTGGCCACGCCGCTGGTGACCCTCGCCCGCGATCTCACCGCCGCGCCGGAGGCGGTGCCGAGCGACATTGCCCAGCTCGCGGCGTTGGTAGCCGAGCACGAGGCGGTCGAGGTGGTCGTCGGGCTTCCGATCAATCTGGCCGGCAAACATGGCCCGGCCGCGCTCAGCGTCACGGCGTACGCTGACCGGCTGGTCAATGTGATAGCGCCGGTCCCGGTAACGCTCACCGACGAGAGGATGTCGACCGTGGTCGCTTCTCGTAGGCTTGCCGAGCGTGGCGTTCGTGGCAAGCGTCAACGTGCGGTTGTCGACCAGGCGGCCGCGGTGGAGATCCTGCAGAGCTGGCTGGACGCGCAGCGGAGGCGGACGTAATGATCGACGATCTGGACCTTGGGTTCGACGAGCCGGAGCGGGGTGAGAAGGGACGGCACCGACGCGGCTTCCGCAACAAGCGCAAGGGAGGCTCCGGCGGCGGCCGGGGCAAGACCTTCCTGGCGCTGTTGATGGCCCTGGTCCTGTTGGGCACCATCGGTGGTGGCGCGTACTACGGGTTCGACCGGATCCAGAACTACTTCGTCACGCCCGACTACGACGGTGCCGGCTCGGGCGAGGTGCTGGTCGACGTCAAGGCCGGTGACAGCGCGACCGATGTCGGCGCCACGTTGTACGAGGCCGGTGTGGTCAAGAGCGTCAAGGCGTTCATCGAGGCGGCGGACGGAAACTCGCGTAGCAAGAACCTCCAGGTGGGTCGCTACAAGGTCAAGAAGGAGATGAAGGCGTCCGAGGCCCTGCTCCTGCTGCTCGATCCGAAGAGCCGGGTGGTGAACGGGGTGACCATCCCGGAGGGGATGATCACCTTGGCGATCTATGACGAGCTGGCCAAGGCGACGAAGATTCCGGTCGCCGAGTTCAAGGCCGCCGCGAAGGACCCGGTCAAGCTGGGGGTGCCGGCCTTCTGGTTCAACCGGGGAGACGGCAAGAAGGGGCCGAAGAGCCTGGAGGGCTTCTTGTTCCCGGCGACGTACGAGCTTCCGCCGAAGGCGACGGCCGCGGAGATCCTGTCGCTGATGGTGGACAAGTTCCTCGAGGTGACCGAGCAGATCAAGTTCGTCGACACCGTCCAGGAGAAGCGGGGCATCTCCCCGTACGAAGCCTTGATCGCCGCCTCCATCGCGCAGGCCGAGTCGGTCAACCACGTCGACTTCCCGAAGGTATCCCGGGTGATCTACAACCGGGTGTACACGGACAAGTACCACTGCAAGTGCCTGGAGATCGACAGTGCGATCAACTACTGGTTGCGGTTGCAGGGCAAGGACCCGAAGGACTCCGACGTCCTGAAGGCCAGCGAACTCAACGATCCGAAGAACCCGTACCGCACCCATGGCGCCAACGGCCTGACCATCACGCCGATCAGCAACCCGGGCGAGGACGCGCTCAAGGGCGCGATGGACCCGCCGGTGGGCGACTGGATCTACTTCATGACCGTCGACAAGAAGGGCACGATGGGCTACGGCTCCAACGACGCCGACTTCCGGAACCTGCAGCGACAGATGTGCCGCAACGGCGTGCTCAGCGGCGAGAACTGTTAGTGAGGGCCGCCGTGGTCGGTGCGCCGATCGCGCACTCCCTCTCTCCGGTGATCCACAACGCCGGGTACGCCGCCGCCGGGCTGACCGGGTGGTCGTACACCCGGATCGAGTGCGGGGCGGCGGAGCTGCCGGATCTGGTCGCCGGCCTGGGCCCGGAGTGGGCCGGACTGTCGGTGACCATGCCGGGTAAGGAGGCGGCGCTCGCCGTGGCCGACGCCGCGTCGCCGGTAGCCGTCGCCGTCGGCGCGGCGAACACGTTGGTACGCCGTGCGGACGGCACGTGGTACGCGGACAACACGGACGTCGGTGGCATGGTGGACGTGCTCACCGAGGCCGGGGTGGTGGCCGGCGCGGCGGTGACCGTGCTCGGCGCGGGGGGTACGGCCCGCGCCGCCCTCGCCGCCGCCGCGCGGTTGGCCTGTTCGTCGGTCATCGTGGTGGCCCGTCGGGCCGAGGCGGTGGACGAGTTGCGACCGGTGGCGGCGGCGTTGGGTGTCGCCCTGACCGCCGGCCGTTGGGCCGATGCGCAACGGCACGTCTCGGCCGCCGACGTGGTCGTGTCCACCGTGCCGAAGGGGGTCGCCGATCCGCTGGCCGGCGGTGCGACCTGGCGGCCCGGCGCGGTGTTCTTCGACGCGCTCTACGACCCGTGGCCGACGCCGATGGCGGCGTCCGCCCGCGCGGCCGGCCTGCGGGTGGTGTCCGGACTGGACCTGCTGCTGGCGCAGGCGGTGGGTCAGTTCGAGCAGTTCACTGGCGTGACCGCGCCATTTACGGCGATGCGGGAAGCTCTGGTGGCGGCCCGCCGCTGACAATTGTGGCGGATCAGTGGCGCAATCGCTGGAATTCCGTCGGCCGTGCCGCGATTCGAATTCAGACAGACTTCGGGCGCTGTTCAGGTAGGCGAATGATTGATGCCGGTGGCCCTCGAAAATCGACCTGAGTCCATCCTAGCGGCCGGTGCTCTGGCGCGCTGCCCCGTTGCGGCATCGTGGCGGATTCTCTTCGTCGGTGGTCGGCATTGATGGCGCGTCATCCCTGGTAGAGGTGCGTGTGCAACTCAATGGAGAACCCGCTGGGGATCACCTGCAATCGCGGTGACGGTGACCGATCTGCCCTAGCTGCGACGTATGGGCGTCACTTTATAGACGATTAATCGGGTAGCCGAACTGCTTATCAGGCAACGCAAAGTAATGATTGACGTGCGGCAAGTATCTCTCCTACGGTTCGATCACTGTCGTTTTCGGACTTGGAGGTCCGTAGGTGAGTCATGCCTTTTTCCGAGGTGGAACACGTGCCACTCGACGATTGGCGGTCGCCGCTTCGCTGGCCCTGGTGGCCGGTACGCTGCCGACCCTGACCGGGCCGGCGGTCGCGGCCCCGGTCGCCGCACCAGCGCCGGCGTCAGGTCCCGACACCAGTTGCGCCGACCAGCAGCCCGACGAGGCCGCCGCGGTGGACGCCGCTCGCCGGTGTGCCAAGCGGGTGGAGAACCTCGCCGCCCGCAGCGAGACGCAGGATGTCTTCGTCAACCCCGACGGCACGTCGACCGCCCAGGTCTATGCCGGCCCGATCCGGATGCGGGACGCGGGGGGTCAGCTCGTCCCGATCGACCTCACCATGCGTGCGGAGGCGGATGGTTCGGTCGCACCGGTCGCCCACCCCAACGGTCTCAAGCTTTCCGGCGCGGTGGGCGCGGGCGAGCACGACCTGCTGAGCGTCGGAGTCGGCGCGCACCGGGCCGCGATCGGTTGGACCGGCGCGCTGCCGAAGCCGGTGCTGGCCGCCAACCGCGCGACGTACCCGGAGGTCCGGCCGGGTGTCGACCTCGTGGTCGAGGCCAGCCGTACCGGCGTGCGGCAGTACCTGCTGGTCAAGAACCGGGCCGCCGCCGCCCAGGTGGCGTCGGTGCGGCTGCCGGTACGGGCGAAGGGCCTGGTGACCACCGGCGACGGCGCCGGCGGTCTGCGCTTCGCCGATGACAAGGGCCGCATCGTGGCCACCTCGGCCACCCCGGAGATGTGGGACTCGTCCGTCGACCCGGCCAGCGGCGGCCCGAAGCGGCTGGTCAAGATCGCCGCCAAGCAGACCGCGCGGGCCGGCGCGATGGACCTGGCGCTCACCCCCGACCAGGCGTTCCTCGCGGACCCCGCGACGGTCTACCCGGTGATCGTGGATCCGTCGATCAATCCGGTATCGCCCACCTTCGCGACCTACGTGAAGTCCGACGACACCGTGACCCGCTCGGGTGCGAACGACATCCAGATCGGCAAGGCCTCCGGGGCCAACCCCGGAGTCGCCCGAGGGTTCGTCCACTGGGGCACGAGCGCGCTGCGCGGCAAGCAGATCACCTCGGCCACCGTCTACTTCTGGAACTGGTACTCCACGACCTGCTCCGCGAAGTCCTGGCAGATCTGGTCCACCGGCGCGGCCAGCTCCGGCACGCTCTGGACGAACCAGCCGGCGTGGAACTACCAGGAGGCCTCCTCCACCGCCACCAAGGGTCTGAACAGCACCTGTGACGACGGCTGGGTGAGCATCACCGGCACCAGCTTCTTCCAGCGGGCCGCCACGGCCAACCAGGCCACCGCCTACATGGGGATCCGGGCCACCAGCGAGACCGATCCGGACAGCTGGAAGCAGTTCCGCTCCGACGACGCGGACATCCAGAGCGAGGTTCCGTACGCGGTCGTGAACTACAACAGCTACCCCAACGCGTTGGACCCGACGAAGCTGCAGCCGGGCGACGCGAGCGAGACCGAGACGCGGACGCCGACCATGAAGGGTGTCTTCAGCGACCCGGACGGCGGCAGCGGCCGGGTCGACTTCGAGATCTACGACCGCAGCGGGTCGACGCTGGAGGTCTCCGGTTCCGGCGGCAGCGTCACGAACGGCAGCGAGTCGAGCTGGACGGTGCCGTCCGGTGAACTCGTCGCCAACACCACGTACAAGTGGCGGGCTCGCGGCCACGACGGCAGCGTCGCCGGGCCGTGGTCGAGCTGGCGGTTCATGACCACCTCGGACGGCTCGCCCACCGGTGAGCAGGGCCGGTTCTCCTTCCAGGACCAGGACCTGACCGACCGGTTGCAGCTCAAGGTGAACGTCGCCAACGGCAACCTGCTGCTCAAGGGTACCGACTTCAACATCCGTGGCACCGGCACCGACCTGGTGCTGGACCGCTACTACAACTCCCGGTCGACGGCCACGTCGACGCTTGGTAAGGGCTGGGTGCTCGGCACCGGGCAGGACGTGAAGGTGACGTTCTCCAAGACCGACCACGCCACCGCCGACATCACGTACCAGGCGCCCACGGGCTTCACCGCACGGTTCGTCAACGACGGCACCAACTCCTGGCGGACCCCGCCGAGCCTGGACGCCAAATTGACCCGTAACACCAGCACCGGGGAACTGCGGCTGAAGTTCGACAAGAGCGAGGGCAGCTTCTACTTCGCCGACGCGACCGGCCGGCTGCTGCGCACCCAGGACAAGAACAACAACAAGATCACCTTTGGGTACGACGGCTCGGGGAACGTCACCACCGTCACCGACACCCAGAGCCGGGTGGTGACCCTGTCGTACACCTCGGGTCGGTTGACCTCGATGACCGACTCGACCGGACGCCGGGTGAGCTACACCTACAACTCGGACCAGAACCTGAACACGGTGACCGACACCGCCAACGGCGTCACGGTCTACGAGTACACCGGCGATCGACTTACAAAGATCATCACGCCCGAGGGTCGGGTCACCAACCTCGGCTACGAGCCCGACACCTCCCGGATGCTCGACTACTTCGAGTTGACCAACCCGGGCGGCACGCCGGCCGAGGCACGGTGGCTGCTCACCTACTCCACCGGCAAGACCGAGGTGACCGACCCCAACGGGTACGCCACCGCCTCGACCACCGATGGCATCACCACCCACACCTACGAGACCCGCGACCGGGTCACCGAGGTGAAGGACGCCCTCGGCCACAAGCGGGCCAAGAAGTACAACGCCAACGACAACGTCGAGACCACCACCGACTCGCTGACCAACACCACCACCTTCGGGTACGACGCCAACACCAACAACATGACGTCGGTCGGCATCGCCACCGGGGCGAAGTCCACGATGTCCTACAACGACACCTCGCACCCGAACTCGGTGAGCGGGTCGACGGATCCCCAGGGCAACACCAACGCCTACTCCTACGACGCCGCGGGCAACAAGACCGGCACCGAGAGCTCGCAGTATCCGGGGCAGAAGATCGACGAGGCGGAGCACAACTCGAACGGTACGGTCAAGTGGCGCGAGGACGGCAAGGACGTCCGCACCAACTACACCTACGACGCCAAGGGCAATCTGACCCTGGTGGACAACCCGGGCCCGCTGGGGGACATCACCATCCTGCCGGACGCGCTGTCGCGCATGCTCGAACACACGGACGGCAAGGGTCAGAAGACCCAGTACGTCTACGACCAGCTGGACCGGGTCGACAAGATCACCTTTAAGGGCGCCGTCGTCGTCGACTACACCTACGACAAGGACGGCAACCTCACCCAGGTGGCCGATCCGACCGGTGCCACGACGTTCGGCTACGACAGGTTCGGCCGACCCAGCAGCAAGTCCGTGCCCGGGGCGACGCCGATCGGGTACGAGTACGACCGTAACGGGAACATGACGAAGTACACCGACGGCGGCGGCTCGGTCACCTATGGCTACAACGCCGTGAACCTGGTGACGTCGCTGCTGGAGCCGGGTGCGTCCACCGCGGTGACCTTCACCTACGACGAG
This sequence comes from Micromonospora sp. NPDC049662, assembly GCF_040675055.1. Lineage (NCBI taxonomy): Bacteria > Bacillati > Actinomycetota > Actinomycetes > Micromonosporales > Micromonosporaceae > Micromonospora > Micromonospora sp. NPDC049662. The sequence goes on along the minus strand of NZ_JBFAOC010000031.1, from coordinate 62,087 downwards.
AACAACCGGCGGCGGTTCATGTACCTGCCGACGTCACCGCGGATCACCGTGGAGATGAAGTACGACAAGTCCGGCCGGCAAACCTCGATCACGGCGACCAACGACAGCACGTCGGCGAAGCTGTCCTCCTTCACCTACGACTACAGCAAGACGGTCAACGGGGTCACGACCGACACCGCCCAGCGGCAGAAGGTCACCGACCTGTCGGGAACGACGACGTACACCTACGACAAGCTGAACCGTCTGACGGGTGCGTCGGGTGCGCTGTCGCGCAGCTACGACTACGACGAGAACTTCAACCGCACCTCCAAGACGGAGAGCGGCACCACCACGTCGTACAGCTACAACGACGCCCACCAGTTGACGTCTGCGGCCTCGACGACGTACTCGTACGACGCCAACGGCAACACCACCGGCTCGTCGTCGGGCTGGGCGTTCTCCTACAACACGGTGAACAACCAGACCACCTCGATCACCAAGCCGGGCGGGACGGCGTTGACTCCGCTCACCTACGGCGGCGCGGACCAGACCGAGCGGCGGGGCGCGGGCTCGACCACGTACGTCAGCTCGGCCCTGGGCGTCGCCTCGGCGAAGGCCCCGGCGGGCTCCGGTGGCACGGTGACCGCGAACTCGACGGACCCCGCGCCGGGGACCACCGACTACTACACCCGGGACAACACCGGTTCGCTGATCGGTTTGCGGGCCAACGGGGTGCGGTACTACTACCTCGTCGACGGCCTCGGCTCGGTGGTGGGTCTGGTGAACGGAAGCGCTGCGAAGGTCAACTCCTACAGCTACGACCCGTACGGCATCCAGCTGTCGGCGTCGCAGCAGGTGTCGAACCCCTGGCGGTACGCGTCCGGTCACCTCGACGGCGCGACCGGTCTGACCAAGTTCGGTGCCCGCTACTACGACCCGGGTCTGGGTCGGTTCACCCAGCGGGACCCGTCCGGTAAGGACCTGGCGTACAGCTACGCGTCCTGCAACCCGGCCAACAACACCGACCCCACCGGACTTGCGACCGACGCGGAGGCCAACGACGCCTTCGCATTGATCGGCGGGGCCATCGCGGGTGTAGCGATCGGTGGGTTTGCGTCAACCCTCGGCGCGCCGGTGCTAGCCGCGTGGGCCATCGGAGGGTGTGCTGCTGGCGCAGTCGGTACGCTCATCTCCCAAAAGGGCGAGTCAACATGGAGTGGCGTCGCGCTGAACTGCTTCGCGGGTGCCGTAGGCGGGCTGATCGGCGGGGTTTTCTCCAAAGGCGCGAGAGCTCTCTTCTGATGATCCCTTCCGCCGGAGGTCTTGATGTCGGTCCTGGTGCTCCTCGCCATAGGTGCCCTCAGCGTCCTGGTGCTGATTGCCGCGCTCGGGTACGGCTCGCTCGGTTGGCCCATCGTGGCGGTCATGGCCCTGTTGGCTGTGGTCGTGGTCGTCCAGGTGTGGCGGAGAGTCCGCTCCGGTGTGTTGCGGCCGCAGGGAAGTGGCGGGCAGTATCTGCTGCTGGGCGGCTTGGTTACGGCCGTGTGGCTGGTGGGAGCGGTCTTGTACCTCACCTCCGACCTCTCGGTGCCGCTCTACGCACTGGCGTTGCTCCTCGTCCCGTGCGTGACCTTCCTGATCGCGGGGCTACGGCAACGCCGTAGTTGACGATCGGGACCTCCAGCCGCCGTTGCCCGGCTGACACGATTTGGTGACGCCCAGGAGCGGGGTGGGTGGGGCTCGAGATCGGAGTCCCACCCACCTGCCCGGCGGACCGCCCCGGTGTCTTTCTTAGCTCACGGTTAAGACGCGCTTACGGAAAACTGTCCTACCGACGGTGTGCCCTGGTCATCGATACGCTGCTCACGGTTATCGCACCAGACACAGGGAGTTCTCCTTGACCAGGCACGGACTACACCGCATCACCCGGTTCCGCAACGGCCCCCGGCGCAAGGCGATCGCCATCGGCGTCGTCGGCGGCTCGGTGGTGGCCGGCATCGTGGCGACCATGATGCCCCTGTTGGCCAGCGACGACCTGTCGATCCGCGCGGTGGCGGACACCACCGCGACGATCGTCTCGCAGGACGGTGACAACTCCACCAAGGGGACCCTGGCGACCTGCCCGGCGCGCTGCGACGGAAACCCGCGCGGTGGCCGGGAGGCGGTCGTCGAGTTCGCGGTGACCACGCTTCCCGCCGCCGCCGTCAACGTCCGGGCGACCCTGCGCATGAACACCTGGCAGCAGTTCGCCGCCACGGTGACCGCGCACGCCTCGTCGGTGAGCGCCCGCGAGGCGCGACCGGCCCCGGCGAAGGCGGGAACCGTGTTGGACTCGGTGACCGGTGTGGCCAAGGGCGTCAACGAGTGGGACGTCTCCAAGCTGGTCACCGGAAACGGCACCTGGACGGTGTCGCTGGCCCAGACCGGCCTGGAGACCCGCGTCTACTGGGCGTCGGTCGAGAACCGCAACGCCGACCTGCGGCCCAGCCTGGTGATCAGCTACGACCTGGGTAGCGGGCCGACGTCGGCGCCGACCACCCGACCCGCGCCGACGCCCACGGTCGCGCCGACCACCGCCGCGCCCCGGCCCACGCCGACGGTCGCGCCGACCCGTACGCCGACCCCGACCCAGAGCCCCACCCTCCCGTCCGGCAAGTGCGGCCAGGTGTCCGACACGCTGGTGCCCTCCTGCGGCGCCTGGTGGGGGATGTACTCACCCGCCAACGCCGGCAGCGGCTGGGACCACGGCAAGGCGATCACCGACGTGGAGGCCCAGGTCGGGCGCAAGTTCGACATCGTGCACCGCTACCACGACTTCTCCAACGCCGGCAGCAACGGCGCGTTCCCGGACGACTACGAGCAGGACCAGATGCGCCAGGGCCGGCTGATGTTCTTCGCCTGGGAGTCGCGCGACTTCTCCGCCGGTACGACGCTGAAGTGGTCCGACATCTACAGCGGCCGACAGGACGCCACCATCGACGCGGTCGCCGGTCGCATCCGGGCCGCCAAGGTGCCGGTGTTCATGGGCTTCGACCACGAGCCGGAGGACGAGCCGGGCAAGGGTAGCGACGCCGACTTCGTCCGCGCCTGGAAGTACGTGTACGAGCGGTTCGCCAAGGCGGGCGCGGACAACGCCGTCTGGGTGTGGACGATGATGGGCTGGTCCGGGCACTACTCGCGGTACGCCGGTCTCTACCCCGGCGACCGGTACGTCGACTGGGTCGCCTACGACCCGTACAACTTCCACGTCTGCAACGGCAGCACCGTGTGGAAGAGCCCGAGCACGACGATCGGCGGCTTCTACGACTGGCTCGACGAGAACGGCATCGGCGCGGGCAAGCCCCGGATGCTCGCCGAGTTCGGCACGAACTTCGACGCCAAGGACCCGGGCGCGAAGCAGCGCTGGTTCCAGGAGTTCCCGGCGGCCCTGAAGGCGCACCCGAAGATCAAGGCCGCCATCTACTTCAATTCGCCGGGCATGACGACCCGCACGGCGACCTGTGACATGACGATGAACCACGACGCCTCCGCCGTGGCCGGGTTCAGCCAGGCCGGCAAGGACGCGTACCTGCGGCAGCCCACCGGAGGGAGCCGCTGAAACGTGTGACCACACTGTGAACACAGCCGCCGTTCATCGGAGATTCACCAGCTGATCTTCCGGCGTTCTGTCGGCTAGCAGATTCACGCACCGCCCAATCGGCGGATGCGCCTACCAGGCTGGGCGAGGCACGCTACCTCGGGTTCTCATCCATCTTGGAGGCGTAGCGTGCCCACACTCTCGCACTCATGGCGTTTGTCAGGACGACGTCGTACCCGGGCGGGGGTGGTCGCGCTGGCGGTCCTCGCCGCGGTGCTCAGCGCCCCCACGGCCTCCTCGGCGGCGGTGGTGCCGGTCCCCGGGACCGCGACCCTGGTGTCCGCGAATCCCACCGACCTCACCCCGCACGCCCGCGACGGTGAGACCCGCGCCTTCGCGCAGGTCGGCAACACCGTGTTCGTCGGCGGCAGCTTCACCCAGCTTCGGCAGACCGCCACGTCCGCGTGGATCACCCAGCGTTACCTCTTCGCGTACGACCGCACCACGGGCGCGATGTCCACCAGCTTCCTGCCGGTGCTCGACGGCGCGGTCAACACGCTGCTGGCGGGGCCCGGCGGCACGCTGATCGTCGGCGGCGCCTTCAAGAACGTCAACGGGGTCTCCCGCAAGAACCTGGTCGCGTTGAACCCGAGCACCGGCGAGATCATCGACAGTTGGGTGGGCCGCTCCGACGGCGGCACCGTCCGGGATCTGGCGCTGTCGGGCAACTGGCTCTACGTGGCCGGCGCGTTCAACTGGCTCAACGGCACCGCACACGCCGGTCTCGGCCGGCTGAACGCGACCACCGGGGCGATCGACCCGACCTTCTCCGTCGACGCCACCGTCGGACGGCACGGCACCACCTCGTACGTCTGGACCATCGACGTCACTCCGGACGGCAACACCCTGGCCGTCGGAGGCAACTTCACGCTCCTCAACGATCTGCCGCGTAACCAGATCGCGCTCGTCGACGTGTCCGGCACTCCGGCGGTGCTGGACTGGAGCAGCGAGAAGTACGTCGCGCCGTGCGCCGCCCCGACGACCTTCGTGCACTACGTGCAGGACATCAAGTTCGGCGAGGACGGCACCTGGTTCGTGGTCGGCAGCAACGGCGGCACCGGCTGGCCGAGCGCGTACTGCGACGCGCTGGTCCGGTTCGAGACCGCAGCCCGGGGCACCGGCCAGCTGGGCACCTGGGTCGACTTCACCGGCAACGACACCATCACCTCGGTCGAGGTGGCCGACAACGTCATCTACCTGGGCGGGCACTTCCGCTGGTTGAACAACCCGAACGCCAGCGACAACGCCGGCCCCGGCGCGATCGACCGGCTCGGTATCGGCGCGGTCACCCCGGCCACGGGTCTGCCGGTGAACTGGAACCCGCGGCGCAGCGGCAGCGCCTCGATGCCGTCCGGCACCACCGCCTGGGGTTCGGCGGTGCCGGTGCTCTGGCGCGGCTCGGACGGTCTCTACTTCGGCCACAACTCGGACGGCATGGGCGAGGAGTACCACGGGCGGCTCGGCATGTTCCCGCTCGCGGGCGGTCGCACCTTCACGGCGAAGAACCCGCCGAGTGGCAGCAGTGGCAACCTCTACCTGGGCACCGGCGCGGGTGAAGTGTCGAAGGTGCCGTTCGACGGCGTGACGTTGGGTACCGCCACCACCGTCAGTCAGCCGGCCTACACCGCGTCCGGCGCCACCTGGCGGGTGGACGACCGGATCTACTGGTCGCACACGGTGGCGGGTACGCCCACCGGCAGCCGGATCGATGTCTCGCTGTTCAACGGCGGCGCGATCGGTTCGTCGTGGGAGGCGTCCGGCTACAACGACTGGTTCAACCCGGCGAACCTCACCGGCGCCTTCTACCTCGACGGCCGGCTCTACTACACCCGTACCGGCGCCAACAGCCTCTACTACCGCTACTTCGAGATCGACGGCAGCTACCTCGGCGCGACCGAGTTCGCGCTGCCGACGAGTGGTGTCACCTGGTCGGGCGTGCGTGGCATGGCCTGGGTGGACGGTCGGATCGTCTACGGTGCCACAGACGGCGGGTTGCGCAGCGTCCCGTTCGACCCGACGGCCGCGCCGACCGCGGTGGTCAACGGCACGGCGACGACGCTCATCGCCGCAGCGACGCCGGAGTTGTCGTGGTCTGTCCCCTCAATGTTCTTCTCCGTGCAGTGATGGTCGACCGTTCGTAACGGAGGATCGGTAGATTGTTCACGTCGGGTCGGCGGCGGTACCACCGCCGCCGGCCCCGCGATGTGGGGGAGGGGTCGTTGGTCGGCGGCGCTGGATTCCGCGCGAAACGCGCGGTCCACCTGGTCTTCGCGCTCAAACGTGCCTGGTACGGGTTGCGCTATCGGCGGCTGACCCTCGGCCGGGACGTGCAGATCCGCGGCCGGATCCGGCTGCGTCGGGGCGTACGGGTCACCATCGGCGACCGCACCCGCATCAACAAGCTGGTCCGCTTCGCCGGCCCCGGCGAGGTACGGGTGGGCGCCGACTGTCTGCTCAACGCCACCTGGATCGGCACCTGGACGTCGGTGACGGTCGGCGACAGGTGCCTGTTGTCCGACTGCGAGCTGCTCGACAACGACTTCCACAACCTGCCGCCCGACCAACGGCACGCGCCGCCCGGCCCGGCCACCCGCGCGCCGATCGTGCTGGAGGACAACGTCTGGGTCGGCGCGCACGCCCTGGTGCTCAAGGGGGTCCGGGTCGGCCGGGACAGCGTCGTGGGCGCGGCCTCGGTGGTGCGCACCGACGTGCCACCGGGCGTCGTCGTCGTGGGCAATCCTCAACAGACGGTGAAGAAGTTCCATGACTGATGCCACGCCCGCCCCCTGGCCACCCGACTCGTCGAGCTCCGGCGGCGCCCGCGTGGTGACGCTCTCCGACCTGGTGCGGGTGCCGATGCACCGGCTGCGGCTGGTGGTCGCGGTCGCCCTGGTCGGCCTGCTCGCCGCCCTCGGCTACGTGCTGCTGGTCCCGGCGGCGGTGACCGCCCGAGCGGTCGTGGCGGTCCGACCGGTGGTCACCGACGCCTTCACGCCCAGCGGCGCGGGCGCCGACCGCGCCGTCAACATGAACGTGGAGAGTGGCCTCGCCACCGGCACCGAGGTGGTTCAGCGGCTCGCCGACGCCGTCGGTGGCGAGCCGCGCGACGTCCGCAACGCCCTGGAGGTCGAGGTGCCGACCGGCGGGCAGATCCTGCGCTTCACCTACCAGACGCACGACGCGCAGCGGGCCGTGCAGGGCGCCAACCTCGCCGCGCGGTCCTACCTCGACGTGCGGCGGGCCATGTACGAGCAGCAGCGCGCCGAGATGCTGCGCTCCTACGACGCGAGCATCGCCAAGGTCGTCGCGCAGCAGACGGCGGTGCAGAAGCGCGCGAGCAGCGCCAAAGGCACCGCCGCCGGTGACGCGGCGCTGGCCGAGCTGTCCGGCCTCAACAACCAGCTCACCCAGCTCAACACGGCCCGCACCGAGATCGCCGCGGTCGACGTCAACCCCGGCTGGGTCACCCAGACCGCCGAGCGGGCGCTGGTGACCTCCGCCGGGCACCGGCCGCTCTACCTGGTCGCCGGCCTGCTCGGCGGCGCGCTGATCGGCGTCGTGCTGGCGTACGCGTGGGAGTCGGCGGACCGGCGGGTCCGCTCGGTCACCGACGGCCGGGACGCCACCGGCCTGCCGCTGCTCGGCACGGTACGTCGGCCGCCGTTTCGGGGTAGTCCCCGGGCGGTCGACGCGGACATCCGCTACGTGGCGATGGCGGTCGCCGAGCGGGTACGCCAGCCGGCCCGGGTCGCGCTGGTCACCTCCCGCGAGGACGTCACGGCGCTCACCGCCGGGCTGGCCGTGGCGCTTGCCGCCGACGGTCGGGAGGTCTTCGTCGCCGACGACAGCGGCCGCGTCGAGCGCCTGCGTGCCGCCGTCCTCGCCGACCGGGGGCGGCTGCCCCTCGACCCGTCCCGCCCGCTGGTGCCCAAGCCGCGTCCGGCCGGCACGCCGACGGCCAGCGGTGCTCCCGCCGATACGCCGGCGACTCGGCGGCCCTCCCCGCACCCGCCCGGCAGCCGCCCGTCCACCGACCCGGACGCGACGCTCACCCTGCCCCGGGTGGCGTCCGCCCGGACCGACAACGGCCGTCCGGCGTCGGCGGACGAGGTGACCGTGGGGGTGGGCAGCGTCCGCTTCGGCACCTGGCGGCAGGGCGCCGACCACGGGCTGGTGCTGTTCAACGCGCCACCGGCCGAGTCCGACGAGCGCGGCGTCGCGGTCGCCCGACAGGGCAGCGCGGTGGTGGTCATCGAGCGGGACCGTAGCCGCCAGAGCGACCTGCGGCGGCTCGTGGAGCGGCTGCGCGCCGCCGGGGTCACCCCGCTGGGCTTCGTCCTCACCCGCAACGGCCGGGCCTGATCGGTGTCGGTCACCCGCGCCCCGGCGACCGAGCCGCCACCCGGTGACACGCCGGCCGCCGCCGCAGTGACGCCGCCGACACCGCCACCCGCGCGGCTGCCGCTCTGGCCCCTGGCGTCGATGTTCGGCCTCGTGCCGCTCTGGTGGGCGCTCGGCGCGTTCTACCTGGGCTGGTCGCTGCTGGGCGGGCTGCTGCTGGCGGTGCTGCTCACCCGGGGCCGGGTGCCGCTGCCCCCGGTGGCCGGCATCTGGCTGCTGTTCCTGGCGATCGTGGTCGTCAGCGCCACCCAACTGTCCTCACCGGCGTCGCTGCTGACGTTCGCCCTGCGCCTCGCCTTCTACCTGACCGCGCTGGTGGTCGGCGTCTACGTCTACGCCGCCGCCCGGGAACGTGCCGACCTGGTGGCGGTGCTCACCCCGCTCTGCGCGTTCTGGTTCGCGCTGGTGGTGCTGGGCTGGCTCGGGGTGCTCGTGCCCCGGTTCGCGCTGGCCACCCCGATGGAGGTGCTGCTGCCCGCCGGCGTCGCCCGCACGCCGTTCATCCAGGACATGGTGCACCTGACCACCGCGGAATACAGCCCCCGCTCGCTCAACCCGATCTACCGGCCCGCCGCGCCGTTCGCGTACACCAACAACTACGGCAGCGCGTACGCGATGACGTTGCCCTGCGTGGTGGCGTACACCATGTTGCGCCGTCGCGGGCTGCTGCGGTGGGCGCTGCTGGCGTCGTTGCCGCTGTCGCTGGCCCCCGCGTTCCTCACCCTGAACCGGGCGATGTTCCTGAGCCTCGGCGCGGGGCTCGCCGTGCTCGGAGTGCGGGCCAGCCTGCGGGGCAACATCCGCGTCGCCGCGTCCATCGTCGGCGTGGTCGTGACCGGAGCTGTGGCCACGCTCTTCATCCCCATCACCGAGTTGATCAACAACCGGGTCGACTCCAGCGACACCAACACCGACCGGTTGTCGCTCTACACGGAGGTGATCCGCCGCGTGCAGGACTCGCCGTGGCTGGGCTACGGCGCTCCGGTGAACGTGGACACCGTCTCCGCCGACGCGCCGATCGGCACGCAGGGGCAACTGTGGATGGTGCTGTTCAGTCACGGCGTACCGGCGCTGCTCTGTTTCCTGGGCTGGTTCGTGGCCGCCGCGGTGGTCTGCGCGCGGGCGACGTCGGCGGCCGGTCAGTGGTTGGCCGTCGTGCCGGTGGTCTGCCTCGTGCAGATCCCGTTCTACGGCATGGCCAACCAGAACCTGACTGTCGCGTTCTTCGCGGTCGGCTTCGCCATGGCGCTCACCGAACGCGAACGCGCGCCCCGCCCGCACCGATGGCATCCGCCGCTCGTCTCCACCACGGCGGTGCCGGCATGACCGCCGCCACCCGACCGCCGGCCGACGCCGGCCGGGACGGCCCGCAGCGCGCCGCCGCGGACACCGGCGCGGTCGAGACGCGCCGCAGCGCCCGCAGCGGGGTGGCCGGGTTGCTCGGCGCGGCCGTGAGCGGCCTGTTCGGGTTCGTGCTGGCCGTGGTGATCACCCGGGGGTACGGAACAGCCGGCGCGGGTGCGTTCTTCGCCGCGATCGGCGTGGTCACCGTGGCCACCGCGGTCTGCACGCTCGGCGCGGAGACCGGCCTCATGTGGGCGGTGCCCCGGCGGCGGCTCGGCGTCCGGGGTGACGCGGCCCGGGTGCTGCCGGTGGCGCTGATCCCACCGCTGCTGGCCGGGTTGGTCGTCGCCGTCGCGGGAGCGCTGAGCGCCGACGCGCTCGCCCCCCGCCTGCTGCGCGGCTCGGGCGACGCGGCGCACGGGTTGCTGACGCTGACCTTCGCCGCCGTGCCGGTGGTGGTGGCGATGACCCTGCTGCTGGCCGCGTTGCGCTGCGTCCGGCCCATCCGCGCGTACGTCGGCGTCCAGTTCCTCCTGCTGCCGGTGGCCCGCCCCGCGCTGGTCGGCGCCGCCGCGCTGGCGAGCGGCGGGCTGCTCGCCGGCATGACCGGCTGGCTGGTGCCGGCGGCGCTGGCGTTGCTGGCCTGCCTGGTGCTGGTGGCCGGGCCGCTCGGGTTGGGACGGGGCGCGGCGCTACGGCCGACCAGGTCCGACTGGTCGACGTTCTGGCGCTTCGCCCTGCCCCGGGCCGCCTCGGCGGCCATCGACGCGGGCAGCATGTGGGTGGGGGTGCTGCTGACGTCGGTGCTGGCCGGACCGGCCGACGCGGGCGTGTTCGGCGCGGTGGGCCGCTACGTGCTGGCCGGTCAGCTCGCCATGCAGGGACTGCGGGTCGCGGTGTCGCCGCAGCTGTCCCGGCTGCTCGGGCGCGGCGAGCGGGCCGCCGCGGCGGCCGTGCACCGGCAGTTGACCATCTGGGGGCTGGTGCTGTCCTGGCCGGTGTACCTGCTGCTGGCGGTGTTCGCGCTCGCGTTCCTGCAGTTGTTCGGCCGGGAGTTCACCGCCGGCGTGCCGGCGATGACGGTGTTGGCGCTGGCGATGTTGGTGAACACCGGCGTCGGCAACGTGCAGAGCCTGCTGCTGATGGGCGGACGCAGCGGCCTGCACCTGGTCTCCACGCTGGCCGGGCTCACCGTGACCGTCTCGCTCGGACTCTGGCTGATCCCCGGTCACGGCGCGACGGGCGCGGCGCTGGCGTGGGCCGCCGGCATCGCCACCGAGAACCTCACCGCGGCCGGCTTCGCCCGGTCGGTGGTCGGCGAACCGCTTGTCAGCAGGGCGACGCTGTACGCCGCGGCGGCCACCGTCGGTGGGGTGGGCGTCGCGGCGGCGGTCGGCGTGCTCGCCGCGGGGCGTGGCCTGCCCGGCCTGGCGGTGGCGCTCGCCGTGCTGGTGGCCGGCTGCGTCGGCTTGTTGACGTTGCCCCGGGTGCGCGCCGGCATCCGGGTGACCATGAGGCAGATCCGTGGGTCCGACGAGGCGGCCACGGCCGCCGGGCCGGCCCCGGCATCGACGAGAGGTAGGTGAGGGCCGTCGTGGCGTCCATCCGTGACCGGGTCAAGCAGTTGGTGCCGACCCAGGTGACCACCCGGGTGAAGGATTCCCTGGTCGACTACGGGGTGCGCACCAGTGACCGGCGACCCCTGCCGGACTTCTTGATCATCGGCACCAAACGGGGTGGCACCACCTCGCTGTGGAACTACCTCATCCAGCATCCGCTGGTGCCCCGGCTCTTCCCCGCGTGGAACACCAAGTCGGCGCACTACTTCGAGGAGCACTGGGGTCGCGGCGAGGCGTGGTACCGCTCGCACTTTCCGACCGAACGGCATCGCGAGGCCCTCGCGAAGCGGCACGGCGGGCCGGTCCGCGTCGGCGAGGCCGCGCCGCTGTACATGTTCCACCCGCTCGCCGCGCAGCGGGTCGCCGCGCTCATGCCGACCGTGAAGCTGATCGTGCTGCTGCGTGATCCGGTCGAGCGGGCGTACTCGCACTGGAAGGAGCGTCGTACGCACGGCATCGAGCCGCTGGACTTCGCGGAGGCGCTGGCTGCCGAGCCGGAGCGTACGGCGGGGGAGCGGGAGCGGCTCATCGCCGAGCCGGAGGCGTTCAGCGAGGCGTACGACTGGTACACGTACCGGGCGCGCGGGCGTTACCTGGAGCACCTGGAGCCGTGGCTGGACCGCTTCGACCCGGCCCAGATCCTCTTCCTGCCCAGCGAGGACCTGTACCGCGACTCCCGGGCCACCTACCGACGCACCCTCGACTTCCTCGGGCTGCCCGCGTACGACCTGCCGAACTTCAAGGTCTACAACGACCGGCGCTCGGCCCCGCTGGAGCCGGCGGTCCGCGCCGAGCTGACCGACTACTACCGCCCGTACAACGACGCGCTGCGCGAGCGGCTCGGGTTGGACCTCGACTGGGCGGACCGGGCGGCGTGACGACCGGGGTCACCCCGGCCACGGACCCCCGTTCGCGGACGGACGGGCTGGGCTGGGTGAGCCGTGCGGTGTTCCCGGACGACCGGGTCCACCTGACGGTGGGCGGCGCGGTGCCGGCCGGGCAGCGGGCGGTCGCCCGGTACGCCGTGGTGCCGTCGGTGGCGCGGGCGCGGTTCTTGGTGCCGCTGGGCGCGCCCCGGGCCGGCGCGGCGTCGCTGCTGGCGTACAACGCCTTGCGGCCGCCGAAGGTGCGCGCGTTCCGGGCGGCGCTCGGTGGGCTGGCCCGACTGGGCGGGGCGGGCCTGGCGCTGTTTCCGACGCTGACCGTGTCGGTGCCGGTGGGGGCGCCCGTGGCCGACCTGGTGCTGAGCGAGCGGCTCGCGGCCGCGTTGGGCGGTGCGCCCCTGCTGGCCGCGTGCGGCGTTCGTCCGCCGGACCCGAACGCGAAGCCCACGCTGCAACTGTTCACCGTCGACGGTCGTCCCCGCGGCTACGCGAAGATCGGCTGGAACGACGCCACCCGTGCCCTGGTCACCGCCGAGGCCGCCGCGCTGCGGGCGCTGAGCGGCGTGGCCGGTGTGCCCGACCATCCGGCGCCGCCCGGGCTGCTCGCCGAGACGGCGTGGGCCGGTCAGGCCGTCGCGGTGATCGAGCCGCTGCCGCCGGACGTACGTGGAGTGCCGGCCGACGACCCGCCGCGGATCGCGGCGTTGCTCGCGGTCGCCCGGCGGGGCGGCGAGCCCGGTGTGCCGCGCCCGTTGGTCTCGTCGACGTTCCAGGCTCGACTGGCCGCCCAGGCGGAGCGGGCCGCCGGGGCCGGGTCCGCCGGGGCGCGGGCGGTGGCGGCGGTCGCCGCGCTGACCCGCCGGCACGGCGACACGACCGTCGAATTCGGTCACTGGCACGGCGACTGGGTGCCGTGGAACCTGGGCACGCACGACGGCCGCCTGGTCGCCTGGGACTGGGAGCACAGTGGTCCGGACGTGCCGGTCGGCTTCGACCTGGCGCACGACGCGTTCCAGCGGTCGCTGGTGCTGCGCGGCGAGCCGGCCCAGGTGGCCGCCGCGGCCGTGGACGCGTACCTGGGGCGACACGGCGGGCGGCTCGGCCTCGACGCGGCGCGGTGCGCTCTGGTGGCCGACGCGTACCTGCTGGAGATGTGGCTGCGTACGTGGCGACTCGCCGACGCCGGCGCCGGGTGGAACCCGGCGCTGCATCCCGCACTGTTGGACGTCATTGAGAAACGACATAGCGAGTGAACAGGAGAATTCCCGACGCCGGGGACGCGTCAGAGAGTGACCGCATAACGGCAGGTCGTGACGGTGGTCGATGGGGTGTGAGGTCGACAGTGGGCCTGAGCACGCCGAAGGGAGATCGTCGCCTCGTCCGGTCGCGCTATTCAACGACCAGAAAACCTGTGATCTGCTTCTGCCTTGCGTGAATCGGAATTCCAAGCGAACTTGTGGGGAGTCGCGTGGACACGAACATCGACGACGAGTCGCCGGTGCTGCTGCTGGTCGGATCCAGCGGCGGTCACCTGGCCCAACTTCTCGCTCTGCGGCCCTGGTACGAACGGTGGCGGCGCTGCTGGGTCACCTTCGACACCCCGGAGGCGGTGTCGCTGCTGACCGGTGAGGACCTGGTGCCCGCGTACCACCCGACCACCCGCAACGTACCCAACCTGCTGCGCAACGCGCGGCTGGCCTGGCGGGTGCTGCGGCGTCGGCGGGTCGCCGCGGTGGTCACCACCGGCGCGGGGGTGGCCGTGCCGTTCGTGGTGCTGGCCCGCCTGCGTCGCATCCCGACCGTCTACATCGAGGTGTACGACCGGATCGACACCCCGACGCTGACCGCTCGGCTCTGCCGCCCGTTCCTGTCCGCGATGCTCGTGCAGTGGGACGAGCAGCGGCGGCAGTACCCGGAGGCAACCGTCGTGGGGACGCTGCTGTGAGCGGGGAGGCGGACACCGCGCGCCGCGACGCCGTCACCGAGCCGTCCCGGCTGCCGCGTCAGCGCGACACCACACCCGTCGAGCAGCCCCGGCTGCTCGTCGCGGTCGGCACCGACAAGCACCCCTTCGACCGGCTCGTCGACTGGCTGGCGCAGTGGCACGCGCAGGCCGGTCCGGTCGGGCTGACCGTGCAGCACGGGCACACGGCCGCGCCGACCCTCCCCGGCGCGGTGCCGTTCCTCGGCCACGACGCTCTGCAACAGGCGATGGCCGACGCCGACCTGGTGGTGTGTCACGGCGGCCCGGCGACGATCCTGGAGGCTCGCCGGCACGGTCACCTGCCCATCGTGGTGCCCCGGGACCCGTCGCGCGGCGAGCACGTCGACGACCACCAGCAGCTCTTCGCGCGCCGCCTCGGCGCAGCGGGGCTGGTGGCGCTCTGCGAGACCCGCGAGGAGCTGCACGACGCGCTCACCGCCGGCCAGGCCGACCCGTCCCGGTACGCGGTGCAGGCCGACCCGGCCGCGCACGAGGCCCGTCTCGCGGCGGTGGCACGGGTCGGGCAGATCGTGGACGACCTGGTGGCCCGGTCGAGCCGGCGCCGACCCCGCTGGCGGACCTGGCCGCGCACCGGCCAGCCGACGAAGGAGACCCGATGACCGACCAGCCGAGCGTCAGCGTCGTGGTACCCACCCGGGACCGCCCCGAACTGCTGCGCGCCGCCCTGGCCGCGATCATCGCCCAGGAATATCCGGGCACGATCGAGGCCGTGGTCGTGTTCGACCAGTCCACCCCGGACGAGTCGCTGACCGGCCTGGCCGGTCCGGGCCGGACGGTCCGGGTGATCGCGAACGGGCGCGCGCCCGGACTGGCCGGCGCGCGCAACAGCGGCACCCTCGCCGCCGAGGGCGAGCTGGTCGCGTTCTGCGACGACGACGACGAGTGGCTGCCCGGCAAACTGGCCGCCCAGGTGCAGGCGTTGACCGCCGACCCGAGCGCCGAGTTCGTCTGCTGTGGCATCCGGGTCAGCTACGACGGGCACACCGTCGACCGGGTGCTCGACAAGGACCGGATCACCCTGGACGACCTCCTGCGGGACCGGCTGACGGAGCTGCACCCGTCCACCTTCCTGATCCGGGCGACGGCGCTGCGCGACGGCTTCGGTCTGGTCGACGAGGAGATCCCGGGCAGCTACGCGGAGGACTACGAGTTCCTGCTGCGCGCCGCCCGCAGCGCTCCACTGATCAACCTGCGGACGCCGTCGGTGCTGGTGCGGTGGCACAAGCGGTCGTACTTCGCGCAGCGCTGGGACACCATCTCCGAGGCGTTGCAGTGGCTGCTGCGGCGTTACCCGGAGTTCGCCGGGCAACCGGCCGGCGAGGCCCGGGTCACCGGGCAGATCGCCTTCGCGCGGGCCGCCTCCGGCGACCGGCGCGGGGCCGTGCGCTGGGCCCGGCACACGCTGCGCCGCAATCCTCGCGAGCCCCGCGCCTACCTGGCGCTGGCGGTCGCCGGCCGGATGGTCCGGGCCGACTCGGTGCTGCGCACGCTGCACAAGCGCGGTCGGGGCATCTGATCCGTCGTGCGAAGCCGCCCTGCGGACGGTCCGGCCGTCCGCAGGGCGGGACGCGACGGGCAGCGCGACGTGCCCGTCGCGCGTCGTGACAGACTGACCGCTGTGTTGCGCTGGTTGACTGCAGGTGAATCGCACGGCCCCGCCCTCGTCGCGCTGCTGGAGGGGGTGCCGGCCGGCATCGAGGTGAGCACCGCCGAGATCGCGGGCGAGCTGGCCCGCCGCCGGCTGGGCTATGGCCGTGGCGCCCGGATGTCGTTCGAGCAGGACGAGGTCGAGGTGATCGGCGGACTGCGGCACGGCCTCACGCTGGGCAGCCCGGTGGCGATCCGGGTCGGCAACTCCGAGTGGCCCAAGTGGCAGACGGTGATGGCCGCCGATCCCGTCGATCCCGACGAGCTGGCCCGGCAGGCCCGCAACGCGCCACTGACCCGCCCCCGGCCCGGCCACGCCGACCTGGCCGGCATGCAGAAGTACGGCCACACCGACGCGCGGCCGATCCTGGAGCGCGCCAGCGCCCGGGAGACCGCCGCCCGGGTGGCCGTCGGCACGGTCGCCAAGGCGTTGATCCGGCAGGCGCTCGGCATCGAGATCGTCTCGCACGTGGTCGAGTTGGGTCCGGTGGCCGCGAAGCCCGGGCTGCGTCCGACCCCGCAGGACGCCGACCGCATCGACGCCGACCCGCTGCGCTGCCTCGACCCGGACGCCAGCGCCCTGATGGTCGCCGAGGTCGACGCCGCGAAGAAGGCCGCCGACACGCTCGGCGGCGTGGTGGAGGTGCTGGCGTACGGGGTGCCGCCGGGCCTGGGCAGTCACGTGCAGTGGGACCGCAAGCTCGACGCCCGACTGGCCACCGCGCTGATGTCCATCCAGGCGATCAAGGGCGTCGAGATCGGCGACGGGTGGCAGCAGGCACGCTCCCGTGGCTCCGAGGCGCACGACGAGATCATTCCGTCGGCCACCGGCGTCCGCCGCGTCACCGACCGGGCCGGCGGGCTGGAGGGTGGCATCACCACCGGCGAGCCGCTGCGGGTGCGCGCCGCCATGAAGCCGATCTCGTCGCTCAACCGGGCGCTGGCCACCGTGGATGTCGTCACCGGCGAGCCGGCGACCGCCATCAACCAGCGCTCCGACGTCTGCGCCGTGCCCGCCGCCGCGGTCGTCGCCGAGGCGATGGTGGCCCTGGTGCTGGCCGAGGCGGCCACCGAGAAGTTCGGTGGCGACTCGGTCGCCGAGATCCGCCGCAACGTGACCGGCTACCTCGACGCGCTGGTCATCCGCTGATGGCGCCGGTCGTCGTCCTGGTCGGGGTGCCCGGCTGCGGCAAGACCACCGTCGGGCAGGCGCTCGCCGCCTCCCTCGGCGTGGAGTTCCGGGACACCGACGCCGACATCGAACAGATGGCCGGCAAGAACATCCCGGAGATCTTCATCGACGAGGGCGAGGAGCACTTCCGGGCCCTGGAAAGGGCGGCCGTGGCGGCGGCGCTCGCGTCCGGCACGGGTGTGCTCGCCCTGGGTGGCGGCGCCGTCCTGGCCGAGGAGACCCGGGCCGCCCTGGTGGGGCATCGGGTCGTCCACCTGTCGGTGGAGCTGCCCGACGCGGTGAAGCGGGTGGGGCTCGGCGCGGGCCGGCCGCTGCTGGCGATCAACCCGCGAGCCACCCTCAAGCACCTCATGGACCAGCGCAAGCCGCTCTACGCCGAGGTGGCGACCGACACGGTGGTCACCGACGGCCGTACCCCGGCGGCCGTCGTCGCCGAGGTCGCCGCCCTGCTGCCACGCTGACCCCGCCCCGCCCCGCCCCGCCCCGCCGCGCGATCTTGCAGTTGCTGCGCCGACGTACCGGGGCATTTCCGGTATCTCGACAACCGCAACCGCAAGATCGGCGCGTGGTCAGGCTCGGGCGACCAGGTCGAGCACGTCGGCCAGCGCCTTCGGCTCGCTGAGCATCGGCCAGTGCCCGGTGGGCAGCTCGTGCAGCTGGCCGTCGGCCAGACCGGTGAAGAACGGGTGCTCCTCGTCGATCATCTGGCGTACCACGGCCAGCGGGAAGGTGCTCGCGACCAGCGCGGTCGGCACCGGGCGGCCACCCGTGCGGCGTACCGGATCGGTCGCCGTCCGCAGGGGCTGTGCGGTGGCGCGCTCACGCAGGAGGGACAGCATCGACTCGTCCAGGCCGGCCAGGTTTGTCGGGTCTGCCGCCGGGTCCCAGGCCGGCGGTGGCAGCAGGTGGCCGTCGCCGATCGCCGCGCGCAGCCGCTGCTGTTCCTGCGGCGGCACGGTGTCGAACTGTGCGGTGCCGTCCGGCAGCGGTCCACTCTCCACGTAGACCACCCGGGCGATCCGGTCCGGGATCCGGTCCGCCGCCTGGGCGACCGGCATGCCGCCGCCCGAGTGCCCGACCAGCAGCACGTCGTGCAGATCCTCGACCTCGATCAACCGGACGATGTCGGTGGTGTGCGTCTCCAGGCTCACCTGCGGCCCGGCGAGGTGGTGGCGCTCGGCCACCCCGGTCAACGTCATCGGGTGCACGTCGTGCCCCCGCGCACGCAGCAGGCCGGTCACCTCGCGCCACGCCCAGGCACCCAACCAGAACCCCGGCACCAGTACGAACGTCGCCATCCGTCACTCCTTCTCTCGGCTACCGACCGACCGTACGATTGAATTCGGACAGGATCCGCCCGGTTTGGAGGAGTGGCCCGTGTCTCATCCCGCCGGCCGGGTGCTGGCCCTGCTCGAGCTGCTCCAGGCCCGGCACCGGGCGACGGCCGGCGACCTCGCGAGCCGGCTCGGTGTGGACGAACGGACTGTGCGCCGCTATGCGGCCACCCTGGTCGAGCTGGGCATCCCGGTGCTCGCCGACCGGGGCCGCCACGGCGGCTACCGGCTGCATCCCGGGTACAAGCTGCCACCGCTGATGCTCACCGACGACGAGGCGGTGGCCGTGCTGCTCGGCCTGGTCGTCGCCGAGCGGGTCGGGCTGGCCACCGAACTGCCGGCCACGGCGACCGCGGCGGCGAAGATCGGCCGGGTGCTGCCGGCGGCGCTCGCCGACCGGCTGACCGCACTGCGGGAGCACCTCGGCTTCACACTGCGGCGGCCCGAGCCCCAGGCGCGACCGGCGTCGGGCACCCTGCTGGCGCTGGCCACGGCCGCCCGGCGGCGGCAGCGGGTGAGCCTGGACTACCGCTCGTGGCGCGGTGAGCGGTCGCATCGTGACCTCGACCCGTACGGGCTGGTCTTCCACGCCGGCCGCTGGTACGTCACCGGTCACGACCACCGGCGCGGCGAGGTGCGCACGTTTCGACTGGAGCGGATCGGCGCCGTCACGCCCGGCGCGGAGACGTTCACGGTGCCGGACGGCTTCGACGCGGTGGCGTGGCTGACCCGGTCGCTGGCCGGTGTGCCCTATCGGCACGAGGTCGAGGTGCTGCTGGAGACCGATCTGGTCGCCGCCCGGCGGCGGATACCGGGCAGTGTGGCCGAGCTGACCGCCAGCGGCGACGGTGTGCTGCTGCGGGCCCGTGCGGAGAGCCTGCCCGGCATGGCCGCGCTGCTCGCCGGCCTGGGCTGCCCGTTCACCGTGCGCCACCCGGACGCGTTGCGCGCCGCCGTGGCCGAGCACGCCCGTCTGCTGGCCGACTGGGCCGCCCGGCCAGCAGGTGGACAGACGCCCTCGCCACGCCGTCCGCTGGACTAGGCTGCCGGCGATGGACGAGGTGACCCGGATTCCGGTCGGCGGCGAACGACCGTACGACGTGCTGGTCGGACGCGACCTGCTGGGCGCGCTGCCGGGGCTGCTGCCCGGCGCGACCCGGGCGGCGGTGCTGCACACGCCCCCACTCAAGGCCCTGGCCGACGCGCTCGGTGAACGGCTGCGCGCGGCGGGCGTCGACCCGCTGCCGATCGAGGTGCCCGACGCCGAGTCGGGCAAGCAGATCGACGTGGCGGCCGCCTGCTGGGACCGGCTCGGCGCGGCCGGTTTCACCCGTACCGACGCGGTGGTCGGGGTTGGCGGCGGCGCGGTGACCGACCTGGCCGGCTTCGTCGCGGCCTGCTGGCTGCGCGGGGTGCGCTGGGTGCCGGTCGCGACCTCCCTGCTGGGCATGGTGGACGCGGCCGTGGGCGGCAAGACGGGGATCAACACCGCCGCCGGCAAGAACCTGGTGGGCGCGTTCCACCCGCCGGTCGGTGTGCTCGCCGACCTGGCCACCCTCGACAGCCTGCCCGCCGTCGACCTCGCGGCCGGGTTGGCCGAGGTGGTCAAGTGCGGGTTCATCGCCGACCCGGTGATCCTGGATCTCGTCGAGCGTGACCCCGCGGCGGCCACCGATCCGCGCGGGCCGGTGACCCGGGAGCTGATCGAGCGGGCCATCCGGGTCAAGGCCGACGTCGTCGCCGGCGACCTGCGTGAGTCGGGTCTGCGGGAGGTGCTCAACTACGGCCACACCCTGGCGCACGCGATCGAGCAGAACGAGGGCTACCGCTGGCGGCACGGCCACGCGGTCGCGGTCGGCCTGGTCTACGCGGCCACGCTGGCCCGGCTCGCCGGCCGACTGGACGCCCCGACCGCCGACCGGCACCGGAGCAGCCTGACGGCGCTCGGCCTGCCGGTGAGCTATCCGGCCGAGGCCTGGCCGCGGCTGCTGGCCACGATGCGGGTGGACAAGAAGGCCCGGGGCGCCCGGCTGCGGTTCGTGGTGCTGGACGGGCTGGCCCGCCCGGCGATGCTGGAGGGCCCGGACGACGCCCTGCTCGAAGCCGCCTACCGCGAGCTGGCCACCCCGTGAGCGTGCGGAGTGAGCCGGTTTTGCGAGCCCCGCAGTCGCAAACGAAAGAAAGCGCCGCATGAGGGTGTACGTGCTGAACGGGCCGAACCTGGGTCGGCTGGGCACCCGGGAGCCCGCCGTGTACGGCTCGACCAGCTACGCCGACCTGGTGGCGCTCTGCGAGGCCACCGGTCGGGAGCTGGGACTCGACGTCACGGTCCGGCAGACCGACGCGGAGCACGAGCTGCTCGGCTGGCTGCACGACGCCGCCGACGAGGGTGCCGCCGTGGTGCTCAATCCGGCCGCCTGGTCGCACTACTCGTACGCGGTGCGCGACGCCTGCGCCATGCTGCGCGGGCCGCTGGTGGAGGTGCACATCTCGAACATCCACACCCGCGAGGAGTTCCGGCACCATTCGGTGATCTCCGCGGTGGCGACCGGGGTGATCTGCGGTCTCGGCATTGACGGTTATCGTCTCGCGCTGCACCATCTGGCCACCCGCTGAACGGTCGCCCCGAGCGGGGGCGGCCCGATTCGACGCAGCTAGTAGACTTCTGGGGTCTGTCCGCCAATTGATGATCAAGGCAGGAAATGGCCTCCACCAACGACCTCAAAAACGGCCTGGTACTCAACCTTGACGGCGAGCTCTGGTCCGTCGTCGAGTTCCAGCACGTCAAGCCCGGTAAGGGTGGTGCGTTCGTGCGCACCACGCTGAAGAACGTGCTGTCCGGGAAGGTGGTCGACAAGACCTTCAACGCGGGCACCAAGGTCGAGACCGCGACCGTGGACAAGCGCACGATGCAGTACCTGTACGCCGACGGCGAGGACTTCGTCTTCATGGATCTGGAGACCTTCGACCAGATCACCGTGCCCGGCGGCACCGTCGGGGAGGCAGCCAACTACCTGCTGCCCGAGGCGGAGGCGACCGTCGCCACCCACGAGGATGTGCCGCTCTACATCGAGCTGCCGACCAGCGTCGTGCTCGAGGTCACCTACACCGAGCCGGGTCTGCAGGGGGACCGCTCGACCGGTGGCACCAAGCCGGCGACCGTCGAGACCGGCGCCACCGTGCCGGTTCCGCTGTTCATCACCACCGGTGAGAAGATCAAGGTCGACACCCGCGACGGCCGTTACCTCGGCCGCGCCTGATGGCTGAGGGTCCCAAGCAGCAGATGCCGGCGCGCCGCAAGGCGCGCAAGCGGGCGCTGGACGTCCTGTACGAGGCCGATCTGCGGGATCGTCCGCCCGTTGAGGTCCTGGCCGGTTACCTTCAGCGCATCGAACAGCCCCGGCCGGAGCACCTTGGCTACGCCGTGGGGTTGGTCGAGGGGGTCGCCGAGCACCTCGACCGGATCGACGAGCTGATCGCCAGCTACGCCGAGGGCTGGACCCTCGACCGGATGCCGGTGGTCGACCGCAACCTGGCCCGGATCGCCGTCTACGAGCTGCTCTACGTCGACGAGATCGACGACGCGGTGGCGATCAGCGAGGCGGTCGAGCTGGCCCGGCAGATGTCGACCGATGATTCGCCGCGCTTCCTCAACGGTGTGCTCGGCCGCATCGCCGAGTACGCCACCCGCTGACGGCTCCGCGCACCCGCGACACCGAGAAGGGCCCGTGCCACCGGCACGGGCCCTTCTCGTCGAACGGCAGATCAGGTGAAGCGACAGCTCAGGAGGCGAAGAACGCCCGGGGGTCGGCCACCAGCACGCCGTGCTCGGTGAGCCGCTCGATCAGACCCGACGGTGAGGCGTCGTAGACGATGGCGAGCGCCCGGAGGTCGTCGGCGCGGATGGAGAGCACCCGGCCGTTGTAGTCACCGCGCTGCTGCTGGATCGCGCGGGCGTAGCGGGCGACGTAGGCCAGGTCCTCGGAGGCCTCGTCGTAGAGCCGCTCCAGGTCCAGGACGATCTTGCTGGTGGGCTCGTGCCGGACACCGCTGCCGTCGGGCAGCAGCTCCGAAACGGGGACCCGGTAGAACTCGGCCAGCTCGGCCAGACGGGACACCGTCACGGCCCGGTCGCCACGCTCGTACGAGCCGACCACCACGGCCTTCCACCGCCCGTTCGACTTCTCCTCCACACCCTGCAGGGAGAGGCCCTGCTGCTGGCGGATGGAGCGCAGGCGGGCGCCCAGAGATTTGGCGTATTCAGAGGGCATTCGGACACTCCCAGTGCTGCTCGGGGTTCTCCCGTCGATCGCTACGGAGCGTGACGGTACGGGGAATGGGACACCTGGTCAAGTGGTCGTGACCTTACCGTTGGGGAGTGCCGAGGGGGCCATCGGTGTTTCATGGATCTGATCCGGTGGTCAGCGGCCGCTGTCGGTCGGCGCGGTGACCACTGGTAACGTGGCGTGAAGCCCCGGCCAGGGCGGCTCGCGCTCCCCGGTCGGAGGTGCCCGACATCCTTTAACGACCCGTCCCGTGAGGCGGGGAAGGAGGTCCGCCGTGGCGTCCCCACCGGCTGCCCGCCCGTCACCACCGCGACAACCCTCGGTGAAGGTGATCCTCGCCAGCGCCGACGTGCAGCGGGTGGTCGACCGCATCGCCCACCAGATCCTGGAGAAGACCCAGGGCGCGGCCGACACCGTGCTGCTCGGGATTCCCACCCGCGGCGTCCCCCTCGCGCGGCGGCTCGCCGCCCGGATCAGCACCTTCGAGGACGTCGTCGTCCCGGTCGGTGTGCTCGACATCACGCTCTACCGCGACGACCTGCGCCGGCACGCCACCCGCGCGATCGGCCCGACCCAGGTGCCCAGCGGCGGCATCGACGGTAAGCGGGTGATCCTCGTCGACGACGTGCTCTTCTCCGGCCGCACCGTGCGGGCCGCGCTCGACGCGCTCAACGACGTCGGCCGCCCGGCGTCCGTGCAACTGGCCGTGCTTGTCGACCGCGGCCACCGCGAGCTGCCGATCCGGGCCGACTACGTCGGCAAGAACATCCCCACCGCGCTCGCCGAGAGCGTCAAGGTGACGCTGGCCGAGACCGACGGAACGGACGAGGTCAAGCTCTACGGGGGAGCCCACTCATGATCAAGCACCTGCTCTCCGGCGCGGACCTGGACGCCGCCACCGCCACCGAGATCCTGGACACCGCCGCCGAGATGGCCACCGTCGCCGGCCGGGAGATCAAGAAGCTGCCCGCGCTGCGCGGCCGGACGGTGGTGAACCTCTTCTACGAGGACTCCACCCGGACCCGGATCTCGTTCGAGGCGGCGGCGAAGCGACTGAGCGCCGATGTGATCAACTTTTCCGCCAAGGGGTCCAGCGTCGCCAAGGGCGAGAGCCTGAAGGACACGGCGCTGACCCTGCAGGCGATGGGCGCGGACGCGGTCGTCGTACGACACCCCGCCTCGGGCGCCCCGCACCGGCTGGCCAACTGGGTGGACGGGTCGGTCGTGAACGCCGGCGACGGCACCCACGAGCACCCGACCCAGGCGCTGCTCGACGCGTACACGATGCGGGCCCGGCTGGGCCGGCTCGCCGGCCTGTCGGTCGCGGTGGTCGGGGACGTGCTGCACTCCCGGGTGGCCCGCTCCAACGTGCTGCTTTTGTCGACCCTCGGCGCGAAGGTCACCCTGGTCGGCCCGCCCACCCTCATCCCCGTCGACATCGCCGGAGCGCTCGCCCCGGGCATCGACGTGTCGTACGACCTCGACGCGGTGCTGCCGAACGTGGACGCGGTGATGATGCTGCGGGTGCAGCGGGAGCGGATGCGGGACTCCTACTTCCCCTCCGCCCGCGAGTACGCCCGCCGCTACGGGCTGGACGGTCCCCGGATGCGTCGCCTGCCCGAGCACGCGATCGTCATGCACCCCGGTCCGATGAACCGCGGGATGGAGATCACCCCCGAGGTCGCCGACTCACCCCGCTCCACCATCGTCGAACAGGTCACCAACGGGGTCTCCGTCCGGATGGCTGTTCTGTACCTGCTGCTCGGAGGGAACAACCGGTGACCGCGTACCTCATCACCAGCGTGAGCATCGTCGGCGCCGCGCCGACCGACCTGCTGATCCGCGACGGCGTCGTCGCCGAGGTCGGTCCGGGGCTGTCCGCGCCGGACGCCACCGTCATCGACGGAACCGGCCTGGTGGCCCTGCCCGGCCTGGTCGACCTGCACACCCACCTGCGCGAGCCCGGCCGGGAGGACGCCGAGACCGTCGAGTCCGGGTCCCGCGCGGCGGCGCTGGGCGGTTACACGGCGGTCTGCGCGATGGCCAACACGTCGCCGGTCGCGGACACCGCCGGCGTGGTCGAGCAGGTCTGGCGGCTCGGCCGGGAGGCCGGGATGGTCGACGTGCAGCCGATCGGGGCGGTCACCGTCGGGTTGGCCGGCGAGCGCCTCGCCGAGTTGGGGGCGATGGCCGACTCCGCCGCCCGGGTACGGATCTTCTCCGACGACGGGCACTGCGTCGCCGATCCGTTGCTGATGCGCCGGGCCCTGGAGTACGTCAAGGCGTTCGACGGGATCATCGCCCAGCACGCCGAGGAGCCCCGCCTCACCGAGGGCGCCCAGATGCACGAGGGTGAGGTCTCCACCCGGCTCGGGCTGATCGGCTGGCCGGCGGTCGCCGAGGAGGCGATCATCGCCCGGGACGTGCTGCTCGCCGAGCACGTGGGCAGCCGACTGCACGTCTGCCACGTCTCCACCGCCGGCAGCGTCGAGGTGCTGCGCCAGGCCAAGGCCCGCGGGGTGCGCGTCACCGCCGAGGTCACCCCGCACCACCTGCTGCTCACCGACGAGCGTGCGGAGAGCTACGACCCGGTCTTCAAGGTCAACCCGCCGTTGCGTACGGCCGCCGACGTCGCCGCGCTGCGCGCCGCGCTCGCCGACGGCGTGATCGACATCATCGCCACCGACCACGCCCCGCACGCCGTGGAGGACAAGGAGTGCGAGTGGGCGTACGCCCGGCCGGGGATGCTCGGCCTGGAGACGGCGCTGTCCATCGCGCTGGACGTGCTCGGTCCCGAGTGGGACCTGATCGCCGAGCGGATGTCCCGCGTTCCCGCCCGGATCGCGGGACTGACCGGGCACGGCGTCGACCCGGCGCCCGGCGCCCCGGCCACCCTGACCCTGGTCGACCCGGCCGCCCGCCGCACCATCGAGCCGGCGGAGCTGGCCAGCCGCAGTCGCAACACCCCGTACGCCCGCATGACGCTGCCGGGTCGCATCGTGGCGACCTTCCTGCGCGGCGAGCCGACGGTCCTGGACGGAAAGGCAATCAAGTGACGCGTAGACGTTCCGCGATTCTCGTGCTCGAGGACGGGCGCACGTTCCCCGGTGAGGCGTACGGCAGTGTCGGGGAGACCTTCGGCGAGGCGGTCTTCACCACCGGCATGACCGGCTACCAGGAGACGCTGACCGACCCGTCCTACCACCGTCAGGTGGTCGTGCAGACCGCCCCGCACATCGGCAACACCGGCGTCAACGGCGAGGACGACGAGTCCGGCCGGATCTGGGTGGCCGGGTACGTGGTCCGCGACCCGGCCCGGATCGGCTCGAACTGGCGGGCCACCGGCGGTCTCGAGGACCGCCTCGCCACCGAGGGCGTGGTGGGCATCAGCGGGGTGGACACCCGGGCGCTGACCCGGCACCTGCGCGATCGGGGCGCCATGCGGGTGGGCATCTCCAGCGTCGAGAAGGACCCGCAGAGCCTGCTGGCCCGGGTCCGGCAGTCACCGCAGATGGTCGGCGCGGACCTGTCCACCGAGGTGACCACTCCCGAGCCGTACGTCGTCGACGCGATCGGCGAGCACCGGTTCACGGTGGCCGCGCTCGACCTGGGCATCAAGCGCAACGTGCCGCGCCGGCTCGCCGCGCGCGGGGTGAGGACCCACGTGCTGCCGGCCTCGTCGAGCATCGAGGACCTGCTCGCCACCGGCGCCGACGCGATCTTCCTGTCGCCCGGACCCGGCGACCCGGCCACGGCCTACGGTCCGGTGGCGGTGGCCCGGGAGGCGCTGCGGCGGCAGGTGCCACTGTTCGGCATCTGCTTCGGCAGCCAGATCCTCGGTCGGGCGCTCGGTTTCGGCACCTACAAGCTGGGCTACGGCCACCGGGGAATCAACCAGCCGGTGCTCGACCGGGCCACCGGCAAGGTCGAGGTGACCAGCCACAACCACGGCTTCGCGGTCGAGGTGCCGGGCGCGGGGGTGGGTGCCGGCGCGGTCGTCCCCGACCAGGTGATCGACACCGACTTCGGTGGCGTGCGGGTGTCGCACGTCTGCCTCAACGACAACGTGGTCGAAGGGCTGCGGGCCGTGGACGTGCCCGCCTTCACCGTCCAGTACCACCCGGAGGCGGCGGCTGGTCCACACGACGCGGACTACCTCTTCGACCGTTTCGCCGAGCTGATCGAAGGCGGGAAGAATGCCTAAGCGGACCGACCTCAAGCACATCCTCGTCATCGGCTCCGGGCCGATCGTCATCGGGCAGGCCTGCGAGTTCGACTACTCCGGAACCCAGGCGTGCCGGGTGCTGCGCAGCGAGGGGATCCGGGTCAGCCTGGTCAACTCCAACCCGGCCACGATCATGACCGACCCGGAGTTCGCCGACGCGACCTACGTCGAGCCGATCACCCCGGAGTTCGTCGAGCTGGTCATCGCCAAGGAGCGCCCGGACGCGATCCTGGCGACCCTCGGCGGGCAGACCGCGCTGAACACGGCAGTCGCCCTGCACGAGGCCGGCATCCTGGAGAAGTACGGCGTCGAGTTGATCGGCGCGAACATCGACGCCATCAACCGGGGTGAGGACCGCCAGCTCTTCAAGGAGATCGTCGCGAAGGCCGGCGTACGCCTCGGCGTCGAGGACCCGGCCGCGCTGGTGCCGCGCTCGCGGGTGTGCCACTCGATGGACGAGGTCGAGGCGACCGTCGCCGAGCTGGGCCTGCCGGTGGTGATCCGGCCGTCGTTCACCATGGGCGGCCTGGGCTCCGGCATGGCGCACACCCCCCAGGACCTGGCCCGCATCGCCGGCGACGGCCTGGCGGCCAGCCCGGTGCACGAGGTCCTGATCGAGGAGAGCGTGCTCGGCTGGAAGGAATACGAGCTTGAGCTGATGCGCGACCGGCACGACAACGTGGTGGTGGTCTGCTCCATCGAGAACATCGACCCGATGGGCGTGCACACCGGCGACAGCGTGACCGTGGCCCCGGCCATGACGCTCACCGACCGGGAGTACCAGCACCTTCGTGACCTGGGCATCGCCGTGCTGCGCGAGGTCGGGGTGGACACCGGCGGCTGCAACATCCAGTTCGCGGTCAACCCGGTCGACGGCCGGATCGTCGTGATCGAGATGAACCCCCGGGTGTCGCGCTCCTCGGCGCTGGCCTCCAAGGCGACCGGCTTCCCGATCGCGAAGATCGCCGCGAAGCTGGCCATCGGCTACACGCTCGACGAGATCCCCAACGACATCACGTTGAAGACCCCGGCGGCGTTCGAGCCGACCCTGGACTACGTGGTGGTGAAGATCCCCCGCTTCGCGTTCGAGAAGTTCCCCGGCGCGGACCCGGAGCTGACCACCACCATGAAGTCGGTGGGCGAGGCCATGAGTCTCGGGCGCAACTTCAGCGAGGCGCTGAACAAGGCCATGCGGTCGATGGAAACCAAGGCGGTCGGCTTCTGGACCACTCCGGACCCGGCGGGCGTCACCCTGGCGGACACCCTCGCCGCGCTGCGCGTGCCGCACGACGGCCGGCTCTACACCGTCGAGCGGGCGCTGCGTCTCGGCGCGTCGATCAGCGAGGTGAGCGAGGCGTCCGGCGGGATCGACCCCTGGTTCCTGGACCAGATCGCGGCGCTGATCGAGCTGCGGACCGAGATCGTCGACGCGCCGGTGCTCGACGCCGAGCTGCTGCGCCGTGCCAAGCGGGCCGGGCTCTCCGACCGGCAGCTCGCCGCGCTGCGTCCGGAGCTGGCGGCCGAGGACGGCGTACGCGCCCTGCGGCACCGCCTCGACGTCCGTCCGGTCTACAAGACCGTCGACACCTGCGCGGCCGAGTTCGAGGCCAGCACGCCCTACCACTACTCGTCGTACGACTCCGAGACCGAGGTCGTGCCGTCGGACCGGCCGAAGGTGCTGATCCTGGGCTCCGGCCCGAACCGGATCGGGCAGGGCATCGAGTTCGACTACTCGTGCGTGCACGCCGTGCAGGCGCTGCGGGCGGCCGGCTACGAGACCGTGATGGTCAACTGCAACCCGGAGACGGTGTCGACCGACTACGACACCGCCGACCGGCTCTACTTCGAGCCGCTGACCTTCGAGGACGTCCTGGAGGCCTGGCACGCGGAGGACTCCTCCGGCCGCGCGGCCGGCGGCCCGGGCGTGGTCGGTGTGGTCGTGCAGCTCGGCGGGCAGACCCCGCTGGGGTTGGCGCAGCGGCTCAAGGACGCGGGCGTGCCGGTGGTCGGCACCTCGCCGGAGTCGATCCACCTGGCCGAGGAGCGGGGCGCGTTCGGCGCCGTCCTGGCCCGCGCCGGGCTGCGCGCGCCGGCACACGGCATGGCCACCTCGTACGACGAGGCCAAGACGATCGCCGACGAGATCGGCTACCCGGTGCTGGTCCGTCCGTCCTACGTGCTCGGTGGGCGTGGCATGGAGATCGTGTACGACGACCCGACGCTGCGTGACTACATCGGCCGGGCCACCGACATCTCCGGCGACCACCCGGTGCTGGTGGACCGGTTCCTCGACGACGCCATCGAGATCGACGTGGACGCCCTGTGCGACGCCGACGGCGAGGTCTACGTCGGCGGCGTGATGGAGCACATCGAAGAGGCCGGGATCCACTCCGGAGACTCGTCCTGCGCGTTGCCGCCGATCACCCTGGCGGGCTCGCACCTGGCCGAGGTCCGCCGGTACACCGAGGCCATCGCCCGGGGTGTCGGCGTGCGTGGTCTGCTCAACGTGCAGTACGCGCTCAAGGACGACGTGCTCTACGTGCTGGAGGCGAACCCGCGCGCGTCGCGGACGGTTCCGTTCGTCTCGAAGGCGACGGCGGTGCCGCTGGCCAAGGCGGCGGCCCGGATCGCGCTGGGCGCGACCATCGCCGAGCTGCGTGCCGAGGGTCTGCTCCCGGCGACGGGGGATGGTGGGACGATGCCCGCCGACGCGCCGATCGCGGTCAAGGAGGCGGTCCTGCCGTTCAAGCGCTTCCGTACCCGCGCCGGCAAGGGGATCGACTCGCTGCTCGGCCCGGAGATGAAGTCGACGGGTGAGGTGATGGGCATCGACACCAACTTCGGGCACGCCTTCGCCAAGAGCCAGTCGGCTGCGTACGGGTCGTTGCCGACCGCCGGGAAGATCTTCGTGTCGGTGGCCAACCGGGACAAGCGCGGCATGATCTTCCCGATCAAGCGGTTGGCCGACCTGGGCTTCGAGATCGTGGCGACGGCCGGTACCGCCGAGGTGCTGCGCCGGCACGGCATCGCCTGCGAGCAGATCCGCAAGCACTACCAGGCCGGCGAGGGCGACGACGCCGTGTCGCTGATCCTCGGCGGCCACGTGGCGCTGGTGATCAACACGCCGCAGGGCTCGGGCGCGAGTGCCCGCTCCGACGGTTACGAGATCCGCAGCGCCGCCGTCACCACCGACATCCCCTGCATCACCACGGTCCCCGGCGCCGCCGCGGCCGTGATGGGGATCGAGGCACGTATCCGGGGCGACATGCGGGTGCGACCGTTGCAGGATCTGCACGCCACCCTGCGGGCGGCGCAGTGACGCTGTTCGAGCGGGTCGTCCGGCCCGGGTTGTTCCGGCTCGGCGGCGGGGACGCCGAGACGGCGCACGAGTGGACGCTGCGGCGGTTGGCCGCACTGTCGCGGCGTCCCGCCGTCCTGGCCGCGCTGCGGGCCCGGTACGCCGTCGAGGCGCCGCGCACGGTCTTCGGCGTGCGGTTCCCCAACCCGGTCGGGCTGGCTGCCGGCATGGACAAGGACGGCGCCGCGCTGCCGGCCTGGCCGGCGCTGGGGTTCGGCTTCGTGGAGGTCGGCACGGTCACCGCGCACGCCCAGCCGGGCAATCCGCGGCCCCGGCTGTTCCGGCTGCCGGCCAGCGAGGCGGTGGTCAACCGGATGGGCTTCAACAACGCCGGCGCCGCGGCGTTGGCCGCCCGGCTGGCGGCGTTGCCCCGTCCACTCGGGGTGCCGTTGGGCATCTCGCTGGGCAAGTCCAAGGTGACTCCGCTCGACGAGGCGGTCGAGGACTACCTGGCCTCGTACCGGGCGCTGCGTGGGCACGGCGACTACTTCGCGGTGAACGTGTCGTCGCCGAACACGCCGGGTCTGCGGTCGTTGCAGGACCGTGCCCACCTGGACGCGCTGCTCGGCGCGCTGGTGGGGGAGAAGCCGGTGCTGGTGAAGATCGCGCCGGACCTGACCGAGGCGGCGATCGCCGAGTTGTTGGAGGTCTGCCTGGCCCGGGGCGCCGCCGGGGTGATCGCCACGAACACCACCCTGGCCCGCGACGCGCTCGCCGCCGTGGACACCGACCGTGGCGCACAGGCCGGCGGCCTGTCCGGTCGGCCGCTGACCGGCCGTGCCCGGGACGTGGTGGCCTTCGTGCACCGCGAGACCGGCGGCCGGCTGCCCATCGTCGGGGTCGGCGGCGTGCTCGACCCGGACGACGCCACCCGGATGTTCGATGCCGGCGCCGCCCTGGTGCAGCTCTACACGGGCTTCATCTACCGGGGCCCGGCCCTGGTCCGGGCGGCGGCCCGCGCGAGCGCCACGGCGGCGACGCCGGATCCGGTCGCCGGCCGGTGAGTGTCCCCGGCCCGGTGCCCGCCCTGCGGTACGGGGACGGGGCGGGGCCGGCGCAGCGGTTCCACCCGGCCGCGCGACGTCCGTCGTCCGGCCGGCTTCAGGCACCCGAGGAGTACGCGTGACACCCGAGGAGATTCAGGCCGTCGACCGGGCGCACGTCTGGCATCCGTACGCCACGCTGCCGCCGGCGAACGCGCCGTTCGTGGTCCGCAGCGCCGAGGGGGTGCGGCTGAGGTTGGCCGACGGCCGGGAGTTGGTAGACGGGATGTCGTCCTGGTGGGCGGCGGTCCACGGCTACCGGCACCCGGTGCTGGACGCGGCCGTTACCGACCAGCTCGGGCGGATGAGCCACGTGATGTTCGGCGGACTCACCCACGAGCCCGCCGTGCGGCTCGCGCGGACGCTGGTCGAGCTGGCCCCGGACGGGTTGGAGCACGTGTTCCTGGCCGACTCCGGATCGGTCAGCGTCGAGGTGGCCGTGAAGATGTGCCTGCAGTACCAGCGGGCGGTCGGTCGGCCGGAGCGGCGTCGGCTGGCCACCTGGCGGGGCGGGTACCACGGCGACACGTTCCATCCGATGAGCGTCTGCGACCCCGAGGGCGGGATGCACCACCTCTGGGGTGACGTGCTGCCCCGCCAGGTCTTCGCCCCGGTGCCGCCGGGCGGGTTCGCCGATCCGCCGGACGAGGCGTACGTGGCGGCGTTGGTGGACGCCGTCGAGCGGCACGCCCACGAACTGGCCGCGGTCATCGTGGAACCGGTGGTGCAGGGCGCGGGTGGGATGCGCTTTCACCATCCGGGTTACCTGCGGGTGCTGCGCGAGGTGACCCGCGCGCACGGGGTGCTGCTGGTCTTCGACGAGATCGCGACCGGGTTCGGCCGTACCGGCACGATGTTCGCCGCCGAGCACGCCGGGGTGTCCCCGGACGTGATGTGCGTGGGCAAGGCGCTCACCGGCGGCTACCTGACCCTGGCCGCGGCGCTGTGCACCCCGGAGATCGCCCGTGGGATCTCCGCTGACGGCGTCCTGGCGCACGGTCCGACGTTCATGGGCAACCCGCTGGCCTGCGCGGTCGCCAACGCCTCCATCGGGCTGCTCCGGGCGGGCGACTGGGCGGCACAGGTGTCCCGGATCGGCGCGGGCCTGCGCGCCGGCCTGGAGCCGCTGCGCGCCGTGGCGGGCGTGGCCGACGTGCGGGTGCTCGGGGCGATCGGCGTGGTCCAGCTCGACCACGACGTCGACCTCGGCGCGGCCACCACGGCCGCCGCCGACCGTGGCGTCTGGCTGCGGCCCTTCCGCGACCTGATCTACACGATGCCGCCGTACGTGACGGACGACGCCGACCTGGCCCAGATCGCGGCCGGGGTGGCGGCGGCCGTGGCGGCCGGCTGAGCGGGAACCGACAAGCATTCCGGGAGGCGGCCAGCCGCCCGGGCGACAAGAGGGGAAGTACGCCGATGGAGAGCTTCGGCACCCGGCTGCACCGGGCCGTCACCGAGCGCGGACCGCTCTGCGTGGGCATCGACCCGCATCCCGGCCTGCTGGCCCGCTGGGGCCTCGCCGACGACGTCGACGGTCTGGACCGGTTCACCCGAACCGTGGTGGATGCGCTCGGTGACCGGGTTGCGGTTGTCAAGCCTCAGTCGGCCTTTTTCGAGCGATTCGGATCCCGCGGTGTGGCGATTCTTGAGTCAACTATCCGACAGTTACGGGAAGCCGGATCGCTCGTTCTGCTCGACGTCAAGCGTGGCGACATCGGCTCAACGGTCAGCGCGTACGCCTCCGCGTACCTGGATCCATCCAGCCCGCTGTATGTCGACGCGGTCACGGCCAGTCCCTACCTGGGAGTAGGTTCGTTGGCGCCGATGTTCGAGTTGGCCGCCAAACACGGCGGCGGGGTCTTCGTGCTGGCCCTCACCTCGAACCCCGAGGGCGCGGCCGTGCAGCGGGCCCGCACGGCCGACGGGCGCACCGTGGCGCAGACCGTGATTGACGAGATTTCCCAGCTCAACAGCGGTGCGGACCCCCTCGGCAGCTTCGGTCTGGTGGTCGGGGCCACCATCGGTGACACCGGTCATGACCTGTCCACCGTCGGGGGGCCGCTGCTCGCTCCGGGGCTCGGCGCGCAGGGTGCGGGCGCCGCCGATCTGCGTACCGTCTTCGGCTCCAGCCTCGCCGCGGTGCTCCCGTCGTACTCCCGTGAGGTCCTGTCGGCGGGACCGGACAGCGACGCCCTGCGGGCCGCCGCGGACCGCGTGCTGGTCGAGTGTCGGGCCGTTCTGGCTGCCCGGTGACTGACTGACGGCTCGGTCACTTTGCGATGATCATCGCGCGCCCACGTTGCCGAAAGCTCCGTCGACCGCTAGTTTTCCCCGCGCTGGGAACCATGGACCCCTTGGTTCACAGCGACACCACGTTTCACAGATGCGGCGGTGCGCCCCGCCCGCCGCGATAGGGACCTGAGGAGAACTGGTGCCGCTCCCGTCACTGACCCCCGAACAGCGCGCTGCCGCGCTCGAGAAGGCCGCGGAGATCCGCAAGGCCCGTGCCGAGCTGAAGGAGCAGCTCAAGCAGGGCAAGACCACCCTTGGCGCCGTCCTCGAGCGCGCCGAGAGCGACGATGTCGTCGGCAAGCTCAAGGTTTCGGCTGTCCTGCAGGCGATGCCGGGCATCGGCAAGATCCGGGCTACCCAGATCATGGAGAAGCTCAAGATCGCCGACAGCCGTCGTCTGCGCGGCCTCGGCGAGCAGCAGCGCAAGGCACTGCTTGGAGAGTTCGCCGCCAACTGAACCTGGCAGCGTGTAGAAACAAGCAGTGAGCACGGATGACGAGGCGCGCCCGGCGGCTCGGCTCACTGTCCTGGCTGGACCTTCGGGTTCCGGCAGGGAGAGTGTCGTCGAGCTCGTCCGGGCGCGTTTCCCGTCCGTGTGGATCCCGGTGCCGGCAACGACCAGGCCGCGCCGGGAGCCGGAGGTGGACGGGGAACAACGGGTCTTTCTCGCCCCGGCCGAGTTCGAGCGCCGGGTGGCCGGCGGCGAGCTGCTGGAGTGGTCCCGGATCGGCGCGTACCGCCGGGGGACCCTGCACCCGCCGCTGCGCGCCCGGCTCGACGCCGGGCAGCCGGTCCTGCTTCCGCTCGACGTGACCGGGGCCCGGCTGGTGCGGCAACGACTGCCCGACGCGCGTCTGGTGCTGCTGATCCCGCCCGGACGCCGGCCGGACGCCGCCGCCGCGGCCGCCTTCGCGGACACCCTCACGCACGACCTCACCGATCGGGTGGCGGACGAGCTGGTAGGCTTACTCGGTTCAACTCATCCGGATCCGGCCTGGTCGCGCCTGCGTGGCTGACGGCCGGCCGCCGTCGGGACTCAGCACCGCGTCCGCGCGGCTCGAAAGACGCAGAGGTTAATTCGTGGGATCCATCGCCAACCCCGAAGGCATCACCAACCCGCCGATCGACGAGCTCCTCGAGAAGACGACGTCGAAGTACGCGCTGGTCATCTTCGCCGCCAAGCGCGCGCGCCAGGTCAACGCCTACTACAGCCAGCTCGGTGAGGGCCTCCTGGAGTACGTCGGCCCGCTCGTCGAGACCACCCCGCAGGAAAAGCCGCTCTCCATCGCCATGCGCGAGATCAACGGCGGTCTGCTCACCGCCGAGCCGACCGACCAGCCGTAGGCGCGTCCCCGTCGATGTCCGCCTCGATCGTCCTCGGGGTCGGCGGCGGCATCGCCGCCTACAAGGCGTGTGAGCTGCTGCGACTCTTCACCGAGTCGGGCCACCGGGTCCGTGTCGTGCCGACCGCGTCGGCGCTGAGATTCGTCGGCGCGCCGACCTGGGCGGCGCTCTCCGGCCAGCCGGTCGCCGACGACGTCTGGTCCGACGTGCACGAGGTGCCGCACGTCCGCCTCGGCAAGCAGGCCGACCTGGTGGTGGTCGCGCCGACCACCACCGACCTGCTCGCCAAGGCCGCCCACGGGCTCGCCGACGACCTGCTGACCAACACGTTGCTGACCGCCCGCTGCCCGGTGGTGCTGGCCCCGGCCATGCACACCGAGATGTGGGAGCACCCGGCCACCGTCGCCAACGTCGCCACGCTGCGCTCCCGGGGCGTCCGGGTGATCGAGCCGGCCGTCGGGCGGCTCACCGGCGCCGACACCGGCAAGGGCCGCCTGCCCGACCCGGCGGAGATCTTCGCGATCGCCCGCCAGGTCCTCGCTCGGGGCGCCTCCGCCCCGGCGGACCTGACGGGTCGCCGGCTGGTCGTCACCGCCGGGGGTACCCGCGAGCCGTTGGATCCGGTCCGCTTTCTCGGCAACCGCTCCTCGGGCAAACAGGGCTACGCCTTCGCGCGTTCGGCGGTCGCCCGCGGTGCCCGGGTCACGCTGATCGCGGCCAACGTCTCGCTCGCCGACCCCGCCGGGGTCGACCTGGTCCGGGTCGGCACGACCGCCGAGCTGCGCGAGGCGACCCTGAAGGCCGCCACCGAGGCCGACGCGGTCGTGATGGCGGCGGCTCCGGCCGATTTCCGACCGGCGACGTACGCGCCTGGCAAAATCAAGAAGTCGGACGACGGTGTCGCTCCCACCATCGAGCTCGTCACCAATCCGGACATCGCTGCGGAGCTCGGCCAGCGCAAGGGACCGGGGCAGGTGCTGGTGGTGTTCGCCGCCGAGACCGGCGACGCGGAGGCCAACGGCCGGGCGAAGCTGGCCCGGAAGCGGGCTGACCTCATCGTGGTCAACGAGGTCGGTCCGGACCGGGTCTTCGGCGCCGACACCAACACGGTGACGGTCATCGGCGCGGACGGCTCGGTGAGTCGTCTGCCGGAGCAGGCCAAGGAGGCGGTGGCCGACACCGTGTGGGACCTCGTCGTGGCGCGGCTGGCCAACCGCTCCTGACGGGTGGAACAGGGCGCGACCGACCCCGACACCGGCCGCAGCGGTGACTAGACTGCCGCGGAACGACCTCACACGCTTAGGAGTGCCGTGACACGCCGCCTCTTCACGTCCGAATCGGTCACGGAAGGCCACCCGGACAAGATCGCCGACCAGATCAGCGACGGCATCCTCGACGCGCTGCTCGCCGAGGACCCGCACAGCCGGGTTGCCGTCGAGACCATGATCACCACCGGCCAGGTGCACATCGCCGGCGAGGTCACCACCAAGGCGTACGCCGACATCCCCACCATCGTCCGCCGGACCATCCTCGACATCGGGTACGACTCGTCGAAGAAGGGTTTCGACGGCGCGTCCTGCGGGGTCAGCGTCTCGATCGGCGCGCAGTCCGAGGACATCGCGCAGGGCGTCGACAACGCCTTCGAGCTGCGTACCGGGGCGTCGGAGAGCGCGTTGGACGCGCAGGGCGCGGGCGACCAGGGCATGATGTTCGGTTTCGCCTGCTCGGAGACGCCGGAGTTGATGCCGCTGCCGATCGCGCTGGCGCACCGGCTGGCGCGTCGGCTCGCCGCGGTGCGCAAGGACGGCACGATCCCGTACCTGCGGCCGGACGGCAAGACCCAGGTCACCATCGAGTACGAGGGGCTGCGCCCGGTCCGGCTGAACACCGTCGTGGTGTCCAGCCAGCACGCCGCGGACATCTCGCTGGAGTCGCTGCTCACCCCCGACGTGCGCGACTCCGTCATCGCGCCCGAGCTGGAGAGCCTCGGCCTGGACACCGACGGCTACCGGCTGCTGGTCAACCCGACCGGCCGGTTCGAGATCGGCGGCCCGATGGGTGACGCCGGCCTGACCGGCCGCAAGATCATCGTTGACACCTACGGCGGGTACGCCCGGCACGGCGGCGGCGCGTTCTCCGGCAAGGACCCGTCCAAGGTGGACCGGTCGGCCGCGTACGCGATGCGCTGGGTGGCCAAGAACGTGGTCGCCGCCGGCCTCGCCGAGCGGTGCGAGGCGCAGGTCGCCTACGCCATCGGCAAGGCGCACCCGGTGAGCCTGTTCATCGAGACGTTCGGCACCGAGACCGTGCCGGTCGCCTCGATCGAGAGCGCCGTCTCCGAGGTGTTCGACCTGCGCCCGGCCGCGATCATCCGGGACCTCAACCTGCTCCGCCCGATCTACCAGCAGACCGCCGCGTACGGCCACTTCGGCCGGGAGCTGCCGGACCTGACCTGGGAGAGCACCGACCGGGCCGCCGACCTCAAGTCGGCCGCAGGAGCCTGACCGCCACCAGGCGTAGCGACCGGCGACCCGCACCAGGGTCGCCGGTCGCGCGCGTCTGCGTGGACGTGCCGCTGGCGCACCTGGACCGCCCGTTCGACTACCTCGTGCCGGCCGAGCTGGACGACGTGGCGGTGCCCGGCACCCGGGTCAAGGTGCGTTTCGCGGGGCAGTTGGTCGACGGTTGGCTGCTGTCCCGGGCGGACGACTCCGGGCACACCGGCCGCCTCGCCTACCTGGAGAAGGTCGTCTCGCCCGAGCCGGTGCTGACCCCCGAGGTCGCCCGTCTGGCACGCGCGGTCGCCGACCGGTACGCGGGCAACCTCGCCGACGTCCTCCGGCTCGCCGTGCCACCCCGACACGCCCGTGTCGAGAAGGAGCCCGCCGCGGACCTGCCAGCCCCGGCCCCCGAACCCGCCGAGACCGCCGCGACAGCCGCGCCCGGCGGTGCGGCTGCGCCCGGCGGTGCGGCCGGATCCGGCGGTGCGGCCGGATCCGGCGGTGCGGCCGGGCCCGGCGGTGCGGCTGCGCCCGGCGGTGCGGCCGAGCCCGGCGGTGCGGCCGTGACGGCAGTGCCAGACGGTACCGCCGAGTCCGGTGATGCCGCCGCGACAGCCGTGGTCCACGATCCGGCCGAGTCCGATGATGCCGCCGGGCCGGCGGTGCGTGGCGGGCCGGCGGTGCCTGGCGGACCGGCGGTGCCTGGCGGACCGGCGGTGCCTGGTGGAGCGGCGGTGCCCGGGGAGTCCGGGGTGCCGCAAGGTTCCGCCGCACCGGGGGAGTCGGTCGACCCGAGGGGATGGCGGGACTATCCGGCCGGGCCGGCGCTGTTGCGGGCGCTCACC
This sequence comes from Micromonospora sp. NPDC049662, assembly GCF_040675055.1. Classification (NCBI taxonomy): domain Bacteria; kingdom Bacillati; phylum Actinomycetota; class Actinomycetes; order Micromonosporales; family Micromonosporaceae; genus Micromonospora; species Micromonospora sp. NPDC049662. Next base: position 24,148 of record NZ_JBFAOC010000031.1, on the reverse strand, counting down.
GACGGCCGGCCCGCCCGTGCGGTCTGGTCGGCCCTGCCCGGCGAGGACTGGGCCGCCCGCTACGCCGACGCCGTGGCCGCCACCGTCGCCGGTGGGCGCGGCGCGGTGGTCGTCGTGCCGGACGCGCGCGACCTCGACCGTCTCGACGCGGCGCTGACCGACGTGCTGGGCCCCGGGCGGCACGTCGCACTCTCCGCCGCCCTCGGGCCGGCCCGGCGCTACCGGGCGTTCCTCGCCGCCCGTCGCGGGCAAGTGCCGGTGGTCATCGGCACCCGGGCGGCGATGTTCGCCCCGGTGCGCCGGCTCGGTCTCGTCGCCGTCTGGGACGACGGGGACGACCTGCACTCCGAACCCCGCGCGCCCTATCCGCACGCCCGCGACGTACTGCTCACCCGAGCGCGGCTCGGCGAGGCCGCAGCGCTGGTCGGCGGGTACGCGCGTACGGCCGAGGCGCAGTTGCTGCTGGAGACCGGCTGGGCCCGGGAGGTGGTCGCCGACCGGGCGACGGTGCGGGCGCGGATACCGGCCATCGCGCCGACCGGGGACGATCCGCAGCTCGCCCGTGATCCCGGTGCGGCCACCGCGCGGCTGCCCAGCCTGGCCTGGACGGCCGCCCGCGACGCGCTCCGGGCGGGCCTGCCGGTGCTCGTGCAGGTACCCCGCCGCGGCTACCTGCCCTCGGTCTCCTGCGCCGACTGCCGCACCCCGGCCCGCTGCGCGCACTGCGCCGGCCCGCTGGCCCTGCCGTCGGCCGGCGGCACTCCCGCCTGCCGGTGGTGCGCCCGGGTCGCCGCCGCGTACGCCTGTCCCCAGTGCGGCGGGCGGCGGCTGCGGGCGGCGGTCACCGGCGCCCGGCGTACCGCCGAGGAGCTGGGCCGGGCGTTCCCCGACGTGCCGGTGCGGACCTCGGGGCGCGAGGAGGTGTTGACCGACGTGCCCGGCACGGCCGCCCTGGTCGTCGCCACGCCCGGTGCCGAACCGGTCGCGGCCGGCGGCTACGGCGCGGTGCTGCTGCTCGACTCGTGGGCCCTGCTGACCCGGGCCGACCTGCGTGCCGGCGAGGAGGCGCTGCGCCGCTGGCTGGCCGCGGCGGCGCTGGCCCGCCCGGCGCCGGCCGGCCGCGTGGTGGTCGTCGCCGACGGCGCGCTCGCCCCGGTGCAGGCGTTGCTGCGCTGGGACGCCGCCTGGTTCGCCGGTCGGGAGCTGGCCGAGCGCCGCGAGCTGGGCTTCCCACCGGCGGTACGGATGGCGAGCGTCACCGGCCCGGCCGAGGCGGTGGCCAACCTGCTCGACGCGGCGCGGCTGCCCGCCGACGCCGAGGTGCTCGGGCCCGTGCCGGCCGAGGAAGGGCGCGAACGGATGCTGCTGCGGGTGCCCCGGGCGCGGGCCGCCGCGCTCGCCGAGGCTCTGCACTCGGCCGCCGGGGTGCGCGCCGCCCGCAAGGCCGCCGAGCCGGTTCGTCTCCAGGTCGATCCGTTGAGCCTGTTCTGACCGTTTCGCGGGCGGTGGCAGGCGGGCGCGGCGACCGGTGCCCGCACACCGCGTCCGGCGGAACGCTGGTGACGAGGTGGTAGCATCGCCCGTCATGCTCGGGCTGTCGATGATGTCAGGAAGCCGGTTATCAGGGGTGGACCAGTCGTGACCGTTCGACAATCGATCGTCTTCAACGGCGACCTCGGCAGCGGCAAGAGCACGGTGTCGGTGGAGATCGCCAAGCGGCTCGGTATGCGCCGGGTCAGCGTGGGTGATCTCTATCGGGAGATGGCGCAGCAGCGGCAGATGACCGCCCTGCAACTCAACCTGCACGCCGAGCTGGACCAGGCCGTCGACGGGTACGTCGACCAGCTCCAGCGCGACATCGCCGCCTCCGGCGAACACCTGATCATGGATTCGCGGCTGGCCTGGCACTTCTTCACCGACGCGCTCAAGGTGCACATGATCACCGAGCCGGGTGAGGCGGCCCGCCGGGTGCTGGCCCGCCCGTCCGGCCCGGCGGAGAGCTACGCCTCGCACGAGGAGGCCAAGGCCAAGCTCCGCGAGCGCAGCGCCAGCGAGCGCAGCCGGTTCATCCTCCGCTACGGGGTGGACAAGGCGCGGTTGCGCAACTACGACCTGATCTGTGACACCACCCGGGCCTCCGCCGCCGAGGTGGTCGAGCACATCGTCGCCGCGTACGAGGGCACGCTCGGCGCCGAGGTGCTGCGCGACGGCCCGCCGCTGCTGCTGCTGGATCCGGCGCGGGTCTACCCGACCGAGGACATCGCCACCCTGCGTGGCCTCTGGGACAGCGAGTTCGTCGGCGACGTGGCCGAGGCCGGCGACGAGTCGTTGGAGCCGCTCAAGATCGGCTTCACGGGGGAGTACTTCTTCGTCGTCGACGGTCACCGGCGGCTCAGCGCCGCCCTGCAGAACGGCTTCTCCCTGGTGCCGGCGCAGCTCGTCGCCGAGGTCGACGAGCCGGTGGTCGGCGGGATGAGCGCCGTGGACTACTTCGCCGCTCAGGTGCGGCCGGGCCTGGTCTACGACTGGGAGGCCGCCCACAAGATCCACCTGCCGTTGCCGGAGCCGGCGCTGCTCCGCGGCGACGCCGTGCTCGCCGCGGACACGGGCGTCGGCGCCTAGGCGCAGCCTGAGCGCGACGCCGGACCGGCGCGCGGGGCGCGCGCCGGCCCGGGTGTCGGGTTGGACGATGGTCGTGCGGAGGCGTCAGCCCAGGACGACTCCGGAGGCGCCCACGCCGGCCATGCCGGAGAAGATGTCCTCGTAGTAGAACCGCCAGGCGCACACCCGCCCGGCGGTCACGTAGCCGGTGCACGCCGTCGTCGTGTTGGTGTCGTCGATGGCGGTGTTGGTGCCGGTCGCCCAGACCTGGAGGGTGTTCGCCGCGTTCACGATCTCCACGGGGCCGCCGCTGTCACCCTGGCCGACGGCGTTGGTGTGGGCGGTGTTCTCGGCCTGCACCTGACCGCAGACCGTACCGAAGTTGCGCACGTTGATGCACAGGTTGCGGGCCTTCACCTGGATCGAGCACCGGGTGCCGGAGTACGCGCCGGAGCTGCACACCCAGTTGCCGACCTGGCTGGCCTGCGCGCCGATCACCTGGTTGCTGAACTCGCTGACCACCGCGCCGTTCGCGTCCGTGCTGTTGTTGAAGACCCGGCCGCCGCCGCTGCCCGCGATGAGCAGGCTGTCGCTGCTGACGTTGCGGCTGATGACGGTGCCGATGGTCTGCCCGGTCGGGTCGGCCGCCAAGACGTTGAGGTTGGCGCAGTGCGCGGCGGAGAGTACCCGCGACACCCCGCCCTGGTAGACGCCGAAGCCGGTCGAGCAGCCGCCACCGGTGGAGGTGTTGCGCCACGCGGCGCCACCCCACCAGGGCGGGCTGTCGTCCCACCGGGTGGCGGGAGCGGCGGCGACGCCGGTCTGGACGGTCACCGGAACGCCGGCGAGAGCCGTCGCCCCGAGCAGCCCACTCTGCGTACCGACGAGCAGGCCGGCGCCGTCGGCGCGCGGCCCCACCGTCGTGATCTTGTCGCCGGCCGTGGCGCGCAGCTTGTCGGCCGCGACCATCAGCTCCCGCTGCGAGTACGCGGCGGGCAGCACCGTCGTCGCGACGGTGGCCCGGGCGTTGGCCACCAGTCGGGCCGGCGGCTCGCCCTTCCAGTAGACCTGGAGATGACGGGTGGCGGGATCGGCGACGATGCCGGCGAAGCCGGAGTTCGCGCTGCGCTGCGCGGCGTTGGTGATTTGGGCAGCGGCGGTGTTCATCCGCTGCTGCAACTGGAGCAGCTCCGACCAGGAGGCGAAGCCGCCCGGCACCGCGGTGCTGTCGACGAACGATCCGGTGGTGGTGGCCTTGCCCTTCGGCGCGGCGGTGGCCGACGTGGCGGTCACGCCCGTGACGAGCAGCGTGAGGCCGCAGGCAGCCACGGCGATGCGACGCAGCATCGACGCGGACCGTCGGGCGTTCGGGTGTGGACGGATCATCTGTACCCCTTCCCCAGGGTTCGTGGCGCGGGCCGGGCCCGCACCAGGGACGGTGGCACGCGACGTCCGATCCGGACGGCGATCCTGGACGGGATTGGACACGGTCGGACACCATCGGACGGCGAAAGGTCCGATGTGAACTGTCAGACATCGGCGATCTCCTATCTCACCGCTGGTAGCCGCGTCTAGCCTGCCCGTGTCGGCATCCGGGGCGCCGGGTGACCGGGAGGGGGTGGGGGCCGCATGTCCGACCAGTGGATTCCGCCCGGCGTTCGTGCCGGGGCCCAGGAGTCGCCCGGGGGGTGCGACGTGGCACGCCGTGCCGTCGCGGCGCAGATCCTGCCGGATCTGGCCGGTCTGCTGCGCCAACTTCGCCGCCGCGAAGCACGGCAGCAGGGCGAGACCCGGCTGACATACCGGCAGTTGGCGGCGAAGACCGGCTGGTCACGCGGCATCATCGGGGAGTACTTCGCCGGTAACGTCCTGCCCCCGCCGGAGCGGTTCGACGCGCTCATCCGATTGCTCGGCGCGAGCCCCACCGAGCAGGGTGTGCTGGCCACCGCGCGGGACCGGATCGAGGAGCGACGCCGACGCCCGACCGGCGACCACGCGACCGACGTACGGGCGGGCGCCGGGGCGGCGCGCCCCCAGGGCGGCGGCGCACGGGTCGCCGCGACGTCGAACCGCCTCCCCGTACCCCGTCAACTGCCCCCGGCGCTGCCCGGATTCGTCGGACGTACCGCCCAGCTCGCGCAGCTCGACACCGCCTGGGCCAGCCCGGACGCCGCCGACGACGGCGGCGTCCCGCCCGCCGGGGTGGTGACCCTGTCCGGTACGGCCGGGGTCGGCAAGACCACCCTGGCGGTGCACTGGGCGCATCGGGTCGCCGACCGCTTCCCGGACGGTCAGCTCTACGTCGACCTGCGAGGATTCGACGCCACCGGCACGGTGGTGACGCCCGTCGAGGCGGTCCGGGGGTTCCTCGAGGCCCTCGCGGTGCCGCCCGAACGGATCCCCACCCACCTGAGCGCGCAGGTGGGCCTGTACCGCAGCCTGCTCGCCGGCCGTCGGATGCTGGTGCTGCTGGACAACGCCCGCGACGCCGAGCAGGTCCGGCCGCTGCTGGCCGGCAGCCCGACCTGCCTGGTCCTGGTCACCAGCCGCAACCGCCTGGCCGGTCTGGTCGCCGCCGAGGGCGCCCGGCCGGTGGGCGTGGAGCTGCTCAGCGCCGCCGAGGCGTGGCAGCTGCTGGCCCGCCGGCTCGGCGCGGACCGGCTGACCCTCGAGCCAGGGGCGGTGGACGAGATCATCGAGCGGTGCGCGCGGTTGCCGCTGGCGCTGGCGGTACTCGCCGCGCGGGGCGCGGCAAATCCCGATTTCCCCCTGGCCAGCCTCGCGGCCGAGCTGCGCGAGGCGCCCCACCCGTTGGAATCGTTCGACGCCGGTGACGCCGGCACCGACGTGCAGGCCGTGTTCTCCTGGTCCTACCGGAGCCTGACGCCCCCGGCCGCGCGGCTGTTCCGGCTGTTCGGCTGCCACCCGGGCCCGGACATCGGCGTGGCGGCGGCGGCCAGCCTGGTCGGGGTGCCCCGCGAGCAGGCGCCCCGACTGCTGGCGGAGCTGGCCCACGCGCACCTCGTCACCGAGCACGCCCCCGGTCGGTTCGGCGCGCACGACCTGCTCCGGGCGTACGCCGTCCAGCAGGCCGAGCGGTTCGAACCGGCCGGCGCCCGACGGGCCGCGATCCGGCGTGGACTGGACCACTACCTGCACACCGCCCACGCGGCCGCGCTGCTGCTGCAACCGGGCCGGGATCCGGTCACCCTGGCCCCGGTCGCCCCCGGTGTGCGGCCCGAGGAGATCATCGACCACGGGCGGGCGCTCGCCTGGTTCACCACCGAGTACCCGGTGCTCCTGGCGGCCGTCGCGCACGCCCGGCGCGTCGGGTTCGACAGCCACGCCTGGCAGCTGGCGTGGACGCTGGTGGACTTCCTGCAACGCCGGGGGCGGTGGCCGGACCTCGCCGCCGCCCAGCGGACCGCCCTGGCCGGGGCCCGCCGGGCGGGCGACCGACTCGGGCAGGCGAACGCCCACCGGGACCTCGCCCGGGTGCTCTCCCGGCTGGGTCGGGTGGACGAGGCGGCGACCAACTACCGGCACGCCCTGGCGATCTTCGGGGCGTTGGGTGACCACACCGGGCAGGCGCGTACCCACCGGGCGTTCGGCGCGATGCTCGACGGCCTCGGCCGGCACGCCGAGGCGCTGGAGCACGGGCAGCGGGCGCTGGCGCTGTACCGCGACGCCGGCCACCTCGCCGGGGAGGCGAGCGCCCGCAACGCGGTCGGCTGGGCGCACGCCCAGCTCGGGCAGTACGCCCCGGCGCTCACGCACTGCGGTCAGGCGCTGACGTTGCTGCGCCGCACCGGCGACCGGCACGGTGAGGCGAACACCTGGGACAGCCTCGGCTTCATCCACGCCCGCCTGGGCGACCACGCCGAGGCGATCCGCTGTTACGGGCGGGCGCTCCGGCTCTACCGGCGGATCAGCGACCGGTACGACGAGGCGGACACCCTGTCCCGGCTCGGCGAGAGCCGCCAGGCGGCGGGGGACACCGTCGGCGCGGTGCGGACCTGGCGGCGTGCCCTGCGCATCCTCGACGACCTCGGCCATCCCGACGCCGAGCGGGTCCGTGCCCTGCTGGCCGCGGCGGCGACCGCCGGGGGCTGACGAGCGCCGGGCAGGGGATGCCTTCCGGCGGCGGCACCGGGATGATGGAGCCTTCCACGCATCGACGGGGAGGCCGACCATGGAGGCTGCCGAGGCGCTCACACTGCTCATGTCGCCGCAGGGACGCGTCGATCCGTACCCGACGTACGAGCGGCTGCGCTCGCACGGGCCGGTGGTCGAGGCGTTGCCCGGCCTGTACGTGGTGACCGGCTACCCGGAGGTCGACGAGCTGCTGCGCGACCCCCGGCTCGTGGTGCTCGACGACGCGCTGCGGGACCAGGTGTGGCCGAACTGGCGGCAGAGCCCGGCGATGAAGTCGATCGCCCGGTCCATGCTGCGGACCAACCCGCCCGACCACAGCCGGATGCGTCGGCTCGCCGCCGGGGTGTTCAGTCCGCGCCGGATCGCCGGGATGCGTGACGTGGTGCGGGCGCAGGCCGAGGAGTTGCTCGACGCGATGATCGAGCGCGCCGAGGACGGCCGGCCGGTCGACGTGCTCGCCGACTTCGCGTACCCGCTCCCGGTCGGGGTGATCTGCGCGCTGCTCGGCGTGCCGGCGCAGGACCGACCGCTGTTCCGCCGCTGGGCCGGCGACATGACCGGGGTGCTGGAGCCGGAGATCACCACCGAGGAGCTGGCAGTCGCCGACGCGGGCGCAGCCGAGCTGCGCGACTACTTCGTCGAGCTGATCGTCGCCCGGCGCCGGGAACCGGCCGATGACCTGACCACCGCGCTGGTCCAGGTCCACGACGCCGACGGCGAGCGGCTCACCGGCGACGAACTGCTGGCCAACCTGGTGGTGCTGCTGGTGGCCGGCTTCGAGACCACCACCAATCTGCTCGGCAACGGCCTCGTCGTGCTGCTGCGCCACCCCGACGACGCCGACGCGCTGCGCGCCGACCCCGGGCTCGTCCCGGCGTACGTCGAGGAGCTGTTGCGCTACGACTCCCCGGTGCAGCTGACCACCCGGACCAGCGCGGCGCCGGTGCGCTGCGGCGGGCTCGACCTGCCGGCCGGCAGCACGGCGCTGCTGCTGCTCGGCGCGGCCAACCGCGACCCCCGCCGCTTCACCGACCCGGAGCGTTTCGACCCCACGCGTGAGCAGGCGCACCCGCTGTCCTTCGGTGCCGGTCCGCACTACTGCCTCGGCGCCGGCCTTGCCCGGCTGGAGGCGCAGCTGGCGTTCCCGCTGCTGCTGCGCCGGTTGCCCGAGCTGGCACTGGCCGAGCCGCCCCGGCACCGGACCCGGCTGACCCTGCGCGGCTACGAGAGCCTGCTGGTGACGCTGGGCACACCGGCCCCGGCCGATCGAGGTACGCCGGCCGGAGCGCTGCCGGGCACTCCGTAGACTGGTACGGCACCGCTCGCCCGTCCGACGAAGGAGCCGTCCCGCGTGACCGTCCAGCCCATCCGTCTTTTTGGGGATCCGGTGCTGCGCACGCCGGCCGATCCGGTGGTCAACTTCGACGCCGAGCTACGTCGGCTCGTCGCCGACCTCACCGACACGATGCGGGAGCAGAACGGCGCCGGTCTGGCCGCGCCGCAGCTCGGCGTGAGCCTGCGGGTGTTCACCTTCGACGTCGACGACGTGCTCGGGCACCTGATCAACCCGGTGCTGGAGTTCCCCGACGAGGAGGAGCAGGACGGCCCGGAGGGCTGCCTGTCGATCCCCGGGCTCTACTTCGACACCAAGCGTCGGCAGAACGTCGTCGCCAAGGGCTTCAGCTCGTTCGGCGACCCGATGCAGATCGTCGGCAGCGGCCTGATGGCGCGCTGCGTGCAGCACGAGACCGACCACCTCGACGGGGTGCTCTTCCTGGACCGACTGGACGCGCAGGGGCGCAAGGAGGCCATGAAGGCGATCCGCCAGGCCGAGTGGTACGACGGTTCGGCCCCGCCCACGGTCAAGCTGAGCCCGCACATCAGCGACCCCTTCGGTCTGGGTCGGTGACCCGGATGCGCGTGATCTTCGCCGGCACTCCGGCGGTGGCCGTACCGGCCCTGGCCGCCGTCGCGGCCTCCCAGCACGAACTGGTCGCCGTCGTCACCCGACCCGACGCGCCCGCCGGACGGGGGAGGGGCCTGTCCCGCTCCCCGGTCGGCGTCTGGGCCGACGAGCACGGCGTGGAGGTGCTCACGCCGGCCCGACCCCGCGACCCGGAGTTCCTCGACCGGCTGCGCGCGCTCTCCCCGGACTGTGTGCCGGTGGTGGCCTACGGCGCGCTGGTGCCGCCGTCCGCGCTGGAGATCCCCCGCCACGGTTGGATCAACCTGCACTTCTCGCTGCTGCCGGCCTGGCGGGGGGCCGCGCCGGTGCAGCACGCGGTGCTGCACGGCGACGAGCTGACCGGGGCCAGCGTCTTCGAACTGGAGCAGGGCCTGGACACCGGGCCCGTCTACGGCACCCTGACCGACGAGATCCGTCCCGGCGACACCTCCGGCGACCTGCTGGAACGCCTCGCCGACAGTGGCGCGGGGCTGCTCGTGGCGGTGCTCGACGCGATCGCCGACGGCACCGCCCGCGCCGAGCCGCAGCCGGCCGACGGGGTGTCCCTCGCGCCGAAGCTGACCGTGGAGGACGCCCGGGTCCGCTGGGGCGACCCGGCCTTCGCGGTGGACCGACGCATCCGCGCCTGCACGCCGGCGCCCGGCGCGTGGACGACCTTCCGCGACGAGCGGGTGAAGCTCGGCCCGGTCGTGACGGTGGCCGACGGCCCGGACCTGAAACCGGGGGAGTTGCTGGTGGAGAAGACCCGCGTGCTGGCCGGCACGGCCACCGGGCCGGTGCGCCTCGGCGAGGTCCGCGCCGCGGGCAAGCGGGCCATGGCGGCCACCGACTGGGCGCGCGGCGTCCGCGTCAGCGCCGGCGAGGGACTCGCGTGACGGCCCCGGAGGGGACGCGTCCATACCGGGGCGGTCCGTCGACCGGCCGCGGTGGCGACCGCCGGCCGGCGCGACCGCCGCTGGACCGGCCGCGCCGCGCGGCGTACGAGGCGCTCGCCGCCGTGCACCGCGACGACGCCTTCGCCAACCTGGTGCTGCCCACCATCCTGCGCGAGGAGGGGCTGTACGGCCGCGACGCGGCCTTCGCCACCGAGCTGACCTACGGCACGCTGCGTCACCTGGGCACGCTGGACGCGATCCTCAGCGACGCGGCCGGCCGGGACGTGGCCCGGATCGACCCGCCGGCACGCGACGCGCTGCGGATCGGGGCGTACCAGCTCCTGCACACGCGGGTGCCCCCGCACGCGGCCGTGTCGTCGACCGTGGACCTGGTCCGCTCGGTCGCGCCGGGCGCGGCCGGGTTCGCCAACGCGGTGCTGCGCGAGGTGTCGACCCGTGACATCGACGGGTGGGTGGCCAAACTCGCGCCGCCGATCGAGACCGACCCGGTCGGGCACCTGGCGCTGGCCTACAGCCACCCGCAGTGGATCGTGCGGGCCTTCTCCGAGACGCTCGGCGGCGACCTGGGCGAGACGGCCCGACTCCTGATCGAGGACAACGAGCGTCCCCCGGTGCACCTGTGCGCCCGACCCGGGTTGATCGATCCGGTCGAGCTGGCCGACGCGGTCGGCGGGGCGCCCGGCGCCTTCTCCCCGTACGCCGTCTATCTGCCCGGCGGCGCCCCGGGCGACGTGGCGGCGGTGGTCGACGGCCGCGCCCACGTCCAGGACGAGGGCTCCCAACTGGTGGCCGCCGCGCTCGCCGACGCGCCGCTGGACGGCCCGGACGGGCGCTGGTTGGACCTGTGCGCCGGTCCCGGCGGAAAGGCCGGGTTGCTCGGCGCGCTGGCCGCGCAGCGGGGCGCCCGCCTGACCGCCGTGGAGGTGGCCGAGCACCGGGCCCGGCTGGTGTCCCAGGCGACCCGGGGCCTGCCGGTGACCGTGCTCGCGATGGACGGTCGTGAGGTCGGCGCGGACCCGAAGCTGCCGGAGGGCCACTTCGACCGGGTGCTGGTCGACGCGCCGTGCACCGGGCTGGGCTCGCTGCGCCGGCGTCCCGAGTCGCGCTGGCGGCGGCAGCCGTCGGACCTGCCGCCGCTGACCCGGCTGCAACGCGAGCTGCTGGGCGCGGCGCTGCGGGCGGTCCGGCCGGGCGGGTTGGTCGCCTACGTGACCTGCTCGCCGCACACGGTGGAGACCCACGTGACGGTCACCGAGGCGGCCCGTCGCAGCGGCGTGGCGGTGGACTTCGTCGACGCCCGACCGTTGCTGCCGGCCGGCATGCCCGGCCTGGGTGACGGCCCCACCGTGCAGCTGTGGCCGCACCGGCACGGCACCGACGCGATGTTCCTCGCCGTCCTGCGCCGAGGCTGAGCCGCCCCGCTAAGTGAAAGGAAGGGCCCCTTGTTATACGCCAGGCGTTAACAAGGGGCCCTTCCTTTCAGCTCAGCGAGAGGGGGGTCAGGTGATGGGGAGGCCCTTGTTGCCGGCGTTGCGCATCGAGCGGGTCAGGTTTCGGTCGCTGATCCACAGGAAGCACTGCACCCCACGGTTGCCGTTCTTCCACTCCTGCTCGTACGGCTGGTAGTAGATCGTCCCGGCGCGGAAGTCGAGCTTGGAGTCGTCCGGCACCTTGGCGTACTTGGCGGTGACCGACTGGCACGCGCGGTGGGTGCGCTTGGTGGTGCGGTTGAACTCCGCGTAGCTGATGTCCGGGGCACGCCAGATCCCGACGAACTCGGCGTGGTGCTTCGCCGTGCAGGACACCGGCACCATCGCCTCGATGTCGTCCTTGACCAGCTTCGGGTTGAAGCAGCGGTAGGCCAGCGGGGCCGCGCCGGCCAGCGCGCCCCGCAGACTGCCGGTGCGCAGGTCGACGGCGGTGTCGTCGATGCTGGCGATCTCGGTGACGTCGCAGCGGTACCAGCGGGCGCCGCCGGCCCAGGCGGGCGCCGACGGCAGCACGACGGTCAGTCCCAGGCGTCCGGAGCGCCAGTCGCCGCCGACCGCCTTGGTGACCTCCTTCTCGCAGCCGGCCTGTGCGGCCCGCATGCCCTCGGAGCCCGGGGGTGGGGTGGTGCCGCGCTCCGCGCCGGGACCGGTGAGCGTGCCGACGTGGATCGTCTCCACCCGGTGCGCCTCGCTGCACTCCATCGGGTTGTAGCCGCTGAGGAACCCGACCTGCTGAAAGGAGTGGTGGCAGACACCGGCCGCGGGAACGAACTGCTGCGCCGCCACGGGCGCCGGCCAGTCGTCGGTGAGGTTCCGGTCAACTCCGGTGGGCGTGCCACAGCCGGTGAGGGCCAGGGCCACCGCCGCGCCTCCGGCAATCGCCGTCAACCACCGTCGCATCTTCGACCTCCCGCCGCCGGTGACCTCCGGTCGACCTCCAGCCGGCCGGTAACGCCACGGCGCAGCAGCATACGGCACCGTAGGTCAGATCGCGGGTAGTCCCTCGGGGCCGGCGCCGCGCATCGAACGGGTGAGTTTCCGGTCGTCGCTCCACAGGAAACAGCGCACCCCGCGGTCGCCCTCCTCCCACTCCCGTTGCGACGGTGGGTAGTAGATGGACCCGGCCCGGTACGGCAGTTCGCTGTTGTTGGGCACGGCCACGTACGCGGCGATCAGCGCCATGCAGCGCCGGTGCGCCTGCTCGCCGGAGCGGGTGAAGGCCGCCCAGCTCAGGTCCTTCTCCTCGTAGACGCCGACGAACTCGGCGCGGTGCGGCTCGGTGCAGAGCACCGGGGCCATGTAGTTGAGGTTGTCGCCGATCAGCTTGGGGTCGAAACAGCGGTGGGTCAGCGGGCTGTCGCCGATCAGCGCGCCACGCAGGCTGCCGACGCGGTTCACCGGGCGGGTGTTGTCGATGCTGTCGGTCTCGCTGAGATCGCAGCGGAACCAGCGTGCGCCGCCGGTCCACGCCGGCGCCGTGGGCAGCGAGAGCGTCAGGGTGAGCCGGGCCGTGTGCCAGTCACCGCCGAGCACGTCCCGGGCCCGCTGGTCGCACTCGGCGCGGGCCGCGCGCAGCGCGGTCGAACCCGGGCCCGGCCGGGCGCCGGCCCGCGCGGCCGGGCCGGTGAACGTGCCGACGTGGATCGCCTCGGCGAGGTGGCTGCGGGCGCAGTCGACGGTCTCGTACGTGCTGGCCTGCACGACCGCGGTGATCCTGGGCAGGCAGGTGTCGGTGGCCGGGGTGAACGGTCGGGGAACCCGCAACTCCGGCCAGTCGTCGGTGAGATCACCGTCCGCGCCGCGTGCCGGCGCGCAGCCGGACAGCAGCATCGTCGTGACGCCGACCAGCGCCAGCGCTGCAAGCCACCGTCGCATCGTCCGCCCTCCCGGGAGCTGGCGACCGGTCGCCGCGCCCCGTGGCGCGACCCCGGCGGGCGTGCAGCCTACGGCACCGTCCCGCTTGGAGTGTCGTCGCGTTTGGGTCGATCGGCCAGCCACTGATGTCTGTTCGTCCGGATTCGAGGATCCGGACCGGTTTATTCTGCACTACTGGTCACTGGTGGATCACAGCGTGTCGGAGTTGGTGCCGTGCTGCGGGCGGCGGGTGGCCGCGTTCGTACACTGGCCCCGTGACCGTACCGCCGCCAATCGTCGCGCCGAGCATCCTGGCCGCCGATTTCGCTCGCCTCGCCGAAGAGGTCCGTGCCGTCGAGGACGCCGCGGACTGGTTGCACGTGGACGTGATGGACAGCCATTTCGTGCCCAACCTGACCATCGGGCTGCCCGTGGTGCAGAGCCTGCGGGCCGCCACCACGATGCCGTTCGACGTGCATCTGATGATCTCCGACCCGCGTCGGTGGGCCCCGGGGTACGCCGACGCCGGGGCGTACAACGTCACGTTCCACGTCGAGGCGGCCGACGACCCGGTGGCCCTGGCCAAGGACCTGCGTTCGGCCGGCGCGAAGGCTGGACTGGCCATCGACCGGGACACCCCGATCGAGCCGTACCTGGACCTGCTGCCCAGCTTCGACACCCTGTTGATCATGACGATCAAGGCGGGCTTCGGCGGCCAGCGGTTCATCCCGCAGTTGCTGGACAAGGTCCGCGCCGCCCGTCGGCACGTGAACGCCGGGCACCTGGAGCTGCGCATCGAGGTGGACGGCGGGATCGCCGCCGACACCATCGAGCAGGCGGCCGCGGCCGGCGCCGACGCGTTCGTGGCCGGCACCGCCGTCTACGGCGCCGCCGACCCGGCGGAGGCGGTACGGCACCTGCGGGCGCTGGCGGAACGCGCGGCGCCCGAGGCCTGAGATGGAGCCCGAGGTCGACCGCAAGGACGTCATCCTCGTCGTCGACGACGACGAGGACATCGCCCGGTTCGTCGAGTTCAACCTGCGGTTGCACGGCTTCGAGGTGATCCACGCCAGCGATGGTCAGGAGGCCCTGGAGGTCATCGAGCGCCAGCGGCCGGATCTCGCCGTGGTCGACCTCATGATGCCCCGCATCGACGGGCTGGAGCTGACCCGGCGGCTGCGCGCCGACCCGATGACCTCCGCCCTGCCGGTGATCATGCTGACGGCCAAGGGGATGACCGTGGACAAGGTCCACGGGCTCAGCGCGGGCGCGGACGACTACCTGGTCAAACCGTTCGACACCGCCGAGCTGGTGGCCCGGGTCTCCTCGACGCTGCGGCGCAACAAGGAGTTCCGGGAGGTGTCCCCGCTCACCGGACTGCCCGGCAACAGTCGCATCCGGCGGGAGATCAGCGACCGGGTCCGGCAGGGGGTGGACTACGCGGTCGGCTACATCGACATCGACCGGTTCAAGAGCGTCAACGACCGGTACGGCTTCGTCCGGGGCGACGACTTCATCTCCGCCCTGGCCCGCAGCCTGCACCGGGCCGTGGTGGCGGTGGGGCTGCCGCCGGCCTTCCTCGGCCACGTCGGCGGCGACGACTTCGTGATCGTCTGCGCGCCCGACCAGGTCCGCCCGCTCACCTCTCGGGCGGTGGTCGACTTCGAGAAGTCCGCCGACACGCTCTACGACGCGACCGACCGTGAGCGCGGCTTCGTCGAGCTGAAGGACCGGCGCGGCAACATCCGCCGGGCGGCCCTGGTCACGCTCTCGATCGGCGTCTCGCTGTCCGACGCCGGCAAGCGGTTCACCGACCCGCTCGAGGCCATCGCGGTGGCCTCGGAGATGAAGACGGTCGCCAAGAGCCAACCGGGGTCGTATGTCGCCGTGGACCGGCGGCGCGGCGTCACCTGACGCGTGATCCCGCTGTGAAGTAGCTCGCCTGAATAACGACACGCCGGGTTCGGCGTGTAAGACTGCGAAGTACCCACCACGCGCTGGCGGGACTCGGTGAAATTCCGAACCGGCGGTGATCCACGGTCCAACCGTGGTCAGCCCGCGACCCGGACGGCTCTGCCGCCCGGTGGACCTGGTGAAAATCCGGGGCCGACGGTTGGGTGCGGCTCGTCCGCGCCCAGACAGTCCGGATGGGAGACAGCGCGCGGGACGGACGGGTCCGAGCCGGCCGCTGGCTTCAGCGTGCCGTGCCGCCCAACCGGGGCGGCTGTGCCGTACCCGGAATCCGCCGCCGCCTGCCCGCGGTCCATACCGCCTCCCTGACCGCCCGCGCGATGAGGCGAGTGAGAGGGCAGGACAGGGCGATGGCCAGCGTCTCCGTCGACGAGGCGATGCGGCGTGCGATCGAGCTGGCGGCGCGCGGGCTGGGCACCACCAGCCCCAACCCGGTGGTCGGGTGCGTGCTGCTCGACGCGGACGGCCAGGTCGTGGGCGAGGGCTTCCACGCGTACGCGGGCGGACCGCACGCCGAGATCGTCGCGCTGGCCCAGGCCGGCCGGCGGGCCAAGGGCGGCACCGCGGTCGTCACTCTGGAACCGTGTGACCACACCGGCCGCACCGGCCCCTGCAGCACCGCGCTGGTCCAGGCCGGCGTGGGCCGGGTGGTCATCGCCGTACCGGACCCGAATCCGGTGGCCACCGGCGGCGCCGCCACGTTGCGCTCCGCCGGCGTCCAGGTGGACCTGGGAGTACGCGGCGAGGAGGCCGAGGCCGGCAACGTGGCCTGGCTGACCTCGATGCGCCGGGGCTGGCCGTACGTCATCTGGAAGTACGCCGCCACCCTCGACGGCCGGTCCGCCGCCGCGGACGGCACCAGCATGTGGATCACCTCGGAGGCGGCCCGGATCGACGTGCACGCGCTGCGCGGCACTGTCGACGCGGTCATCGCCGGGGTGGGCACCGTGCTCGCCGACGATCCGCGCCTGACCGCCCGCAACCTGCGCGACGGCAGCCTGGCCATCCGGCAGCCGCTGCGGGTCGTGGTGGACAGCTCGGGACGTACCCCGGTGGACGCCCGGGTCCGCGACGGCGCCGCGCGGACGTGGATCGCGACCGCCGCCGAGGTCGGCGCGGGCAAGGACGGCCGGGTCGACCTGCCGGCGCTGCTCGCGGCGCTGCACCAGCGCGGCGTCCGCGCCGTGCTGCTGGAGGGTGGGCCCCGGCTGGCCGGCGCGTTCCTGGCCGCCGGCCTGGTGGACAAGATCGTCGGGTACGTCGCGCCGCGGCTGCTCGGCGCCGGCCCCACCGCCCTGGTCGACGCGGGAGTGACGACCATCGCTGAGGCCATCGATCTGGAGCTCGTCGACGTTACGCAGGTCGGTCCGGATCTCCGGATCACCGCTTTGCCCCGAAAGAGGGAGGGCTGACATGTTCACCGGCATTGTCGAGGAATTGGGCGAGATCGTGCGCGTCACGGCCACGGCGGGTGATTCCGCGCTGATCGCCGTGCGGGGCCCGCTCGTCACCTCCGACGCCCGGCACGGTGATTCCATCGCCGTCAACGGTGTCTGCCTGACCGTCGTGGACGCGGCCGACGGCGTCTTCACCGCCGACGTCATGGGCGAAACCCTGCGCCGCTCCGCGCTGGGCGCGCTGCACGCGGGCGACCCGGTCAACCTGGAACGGGCCGCCGCGCTGGGCAGCCGCCTCGGTGGGCACCTCGTGCAGGGGCACGTCGACGGTGTCGGCGAGATGATCTCGCGCGAACCGGCCGAGCAGTGGGAGACCGTGCGGTTCCGGCTCCCCGCCGACCTGTCGCGGTACGTGGTGGAGAAGGGCTCGATCACGATCGACGGCGTGTCGCTGACCGTGGCAGCCGTCGGCGTCGACGAGTTCGCCGTCGGGCTCATCCCGACCACCCTCAAGCTGACCACCCTCGGCGCGAAGGGCGTCGGTGACCCGGTCAACCTCGAGGTCGACGTGGTGGCCAAGTACGTCGAGCGGCTGCTGGGCAGTCGGCTCGCCGAGACCGGCGAGGTGGCCTGATGGGCGCCCTCGGCTGGCTCCTCGACGCCCAGGTGCAGGTGGCCGGCTCGCCGGTGCTGGTCCGGGAGATCGTCGGCAACGCGTTCGGCCTGATCTCGGCGCTGCTCGGGCTGCGCCGGCTGGTCTGGGCCTGGCCGGTCGGCATGATCGGGAACGCGCTGCTGTTCACCGTCTTCCTCGGCGGCGTGTTCGCCACCCCGCAGGCCCACGACCTGTACGGGCAGGCCGGCCGGCAGGTCTTCTTCTTCGCGGTGAGCGTCTACGGCTGGTGGCGCTGGCAGCGCAACCGTCGGGCCGACGCCCAGCACGCCGCGGTGCTGCCACGCTGGGCCACCGGGCGGGAACGGCTCGCCCTGCTGCTGGCCGCCGTCGTCGGCACCGCCGCGGCGTACCCGCTGCTCAAGGCGTTGGGCTCCTGGGGTCCGCTGCCGGACGCCTGGATCCTCACCGGCAGTCTGCTCGCCACCTACGGCATGGCCCGCGGCTGGGTCGAGTTCTGGCTGGTGTGGATCGCGGTGGACGCCGTCGGCGTGCCGCTGCTGCTGCGCGGCGGGTTCTACCCGTCGGCGGCCATGTACCTGATCTACGGCGCCCTCTGCGCCTGGGGCTTCGCCGCCTGGTGGCACACGTCGCGCGCCACCCGCCCGGCCGCCGCGCTCCCACCCACCTACACGGAGGCCGTCGCATGAGCGAGCAAAGCGAGCGAATCATCAGGTCAAGCGCCATGGTGCCTCATGACGCCACTGCTCACAGTCCGACCCCCGGCCGAGGCCGCGTGGCCGTGCCGGGCCAGACCGACCCGGCCGGGGCTCGGACCGTTCGGCGAAGCGGAGTGGCGGCATGAGCTTCGCCGACATCGAGCAGGCGATCGCCGAGATCGCGGCCGGACGGCCGGTCGTCGTGGTCGACGACGCCGACCGGGAGAACGAGGGCGACCTGATCTTCGCGGCCGAGCTGGCCACGCCGGAGCTGATGGCGTTCATGGTGCGCTACACCTCGGGGTACGTCTGCGTGCCGTTGACCGAGAGCGAGGCCGACCGCCTCGACCTGCCGCCCATGCACCACACCAACCAGGACCGGCGCGGCACCGCGTACACGGTGACCGTCGACGCCCGGGAGGGGGTCAGCACCGGCATCTCGGCGGCCGACCGCGCGCACACCATCCGACTGCTCGCCGACGCGGCCACCGACCCGACGGACCTGGCGCGTCCCGGGCACGTGGTGCCGCTGCGCGCCCGCGAGGGCGGGGTGCTGCGCCGGCCCGGCCACACCGAGGCGGCGATCGACCTGACCCGGCTCGCCGGGCTGCGTCCGGCGGGCGTGCTCTGCGAGCTGGTCAACGACGACGGCACCATGATGCGGTTGCCGGACCTGGAGAAGTTCGCCGCCGAACACGGCCTCGTGCTGATCACCATCGCCGACCTGATCGCCTACCGGCGGCGGACCGAGAAGCAGGTCGAGCAGGTGGCCGAGGCTCGGATGCCCACCCGGCACGGGGTGTTCCGCGCGCTGGGTTACCGCGCCGAGCACGACCCGGCCGAGCACGTGGCCATGGTCATCGGAGACCTCGGCGACGGCCAGGACGTGCTGGTCCGGGTGCACTCCGAGTGCCTGACCGGGGACGTGTTCGGCTCGCTGCGCTGCGACTGCGGGCCGCAGTTGGACGCCGCGCTGGCCCGGGTCGCCCGTGAGGGCCGGGGCGTGGTGCTCTACGTGCGCGGCCACGAAGGACGCGGCATCGGGCTGCTGCACAAGCTCCAGGCGTACCAGTTGCAGGACCAGGGCCGCGACACCGTCGACGCCAACCTCGACCTGGGCCTGCCGGCCGACGCCCGCGACTACGGCACCGGCGCTCAGATCCTCTACGACCTGGGCGTGCGCTCGATGCGACTGCTCACCAACAACCCGGCCAAGCGGGCCGGGCTGGAGGGTTACGGGCTCACCATCACCGGCCGGGAGAGCCTGCCGGCCGGCGCGCACCCGGAGAACCTGCGCTACCTGCGCACCAAGCGGGACCGGATGGGTCACCTGCTGGACGAGTTGGACGAGGTGTCCGAGGCGCCGCTGGGGCGTCCGGTCGCCAACGACGAGATCGGAGCATGACGATGGCGGGTTTCGGTGAGCCGGGAGTCGACGCGGTGGACGCCGCAGGGCTGACCGTCGGCGTGGTGGCCGCGCGCTGGCACGGCGACCTGACCGACCACATGCTGGAGCGCGCGGTCGCCGCCGCCGAGGCGTGCGGCGCGCGATCCGTGGTCGCCCGCGTCGCCGGCTCGGTCGAGCTGCCCGTCGTCGCCCAGGCCCTCGCCCGCCGCTGCGACGTGGTGGTCGCGCTCGGCGTGGTCGTCCGCGGCGCGACCGCCCACTTCGACTACGTGTGCCGATCGGTCACCGACGGGCTGACCCGGGTGGCGCTGGACGAGGGCAAGCCGGTCGCCCACGGTGTGCTCACCGTGGAGACCATCGAGCAGGCCCGGGACCGGGCCGGCCTGCCCGGCTCGGCGGAGGACAAGGGCTGGGCGGCGACCGTCGCGGCGCTCGACGCCGCGCTGGCCGTGCGTACCGTCGCGGCGGGCAACGCGCAGCGGGTCGGCTTCGCCGGCTGACCCGCTCGGCCTGTCTCCGGCGGCGGCCGGGTTCTCGGCGGCGGCCGGCCTGTCTCAGAGCCGGCCGGCCTCGATGATCCGGCGCAGAAACTGCCGGGTACGGGGCTGCGTCGGCTCGCCGAGCACCTGCTCCGGCGGGCCGCTCTCGACGACGCGCCCCGCGTCGAGGAAGCACACCTCGTCGGCGACCTCCCGGGCGAAGCCCATCTCGTGGGTGGCCAGCACCATGGTCATCCCGTCGGCCTTCAGGTCCCGGATCATCGTCAGCACCTCGCCGACGAGTTCCGGGTCCAGCGCCGAGGTGACCTCGTCGAGCAGCATCAGCCGGGGCGAGTTCGCCAACGCCCGGACGATCGCCACCCGCTGCTGCTGCCCGCCGGAGAGGGCGTCCGGAAAGGCGTGCGCCTTCGCGCCCAGACCCACCCGGTCGAGCAGGTCGCGGGCCTGGGCCTCGGCCTCCGCGCGGGCCCGCCGGTGTACGCGCCGGGGTGCGAGGGTGATGTTGTCCAGCACGCTCAGGTGCGGAAACAGGTTGTACGCCTGGAACACCATGCCGATCCGCCGGCGTACCCGGTCGGCGTCGACCCGAGGGTCGGAGATGTCCTCCCCGTCCAGCTCGATCGTCCCGTCGTCCAACTCGTCGAGGAGGTTCACGCACCGCAGGAGCGTGGACTTGCCCGACCCGGACGCCCCGATCAGCGCCACCACCCGGTGCTCGGCGACCGTCAGGTCGAGCCCGTCCAGCACGACGTGGCCGGCGAACTCCTTGCGCAGCCCCCGGCAGCGCAGCAGCGTCATGGTCAGCCTCCCGACTGGCGGCGGGCCGAGCGCAGCGTGACCCAGTCGGTGACCGCGATCAGCGGGATCGCGAGCAGCACGAACAGCACGCCCGCCACGATGTACGGCGTGTAGTTGAACGTCTGGGCGGTGGCGATCTGGGCGGCCCGGACCGCGTCGATCGGGCCGGCGAGCGAGACCAGCCCGACGTCCTTCTGCAGGGCCACCACGTCGTTGAGCAGCGGTGGCGCCACCCGGCGGACCGCCTGCGGCAGCACCACGTGCCGCATCGTCTGCCGGTAGGTCAGGCCCAGCGACCGGGCCGCCGCGAGTTGGCTGGGGTGCACCGACTCGATGCCGGCCCGGAACACCTCGGCGAGGTAGCCGCCGTAGGTGAGCACCAGCGCCAGCCCGCCCAGCACCAGCACCGACGGCATGCCCCGCAGCCGCAGCCCGGGTACGCCGAGGGTGAGCAGGTAGAGCACGATGATCAGTGGTAGGCCCCGGAACGTGTACGTGTAGCCGGCGGCCAGCGCCCGTACCGGAAAGAAGATCGGGCCGCGCAGCGTCCGCAGCACGGCGATCACCAGCCCCAACAGCAGCGCGCCGGCCGCGCAGCAGACCAGCAGCCGTACGTTGAGCCAGAGCCCGTCCAGCACGGTCGGCAGCGCGTCGGCGGCGATCTTCGGGTCCAGGAACGACTCCCGTACCCGGTCCCAGCCCGGCGCGCCGGTCACCGCGACGACCAGCAACGTGCCGAGCGCCGCCGTGGAGGAGGCCGCGACCAGCACGCTGTAGACGGTCTGTCGCCGCCGGTACGCCGTTCGCCGCGCCTGGGCCGGCGAGGGGGTGTGCTCCCGTGGCGCTAGGGCGGGGGTGGTTTCCCGCGGCGTCACGTCAGCTCGGCCGCGCCCGCCACCTGCGCGAGCCACTTCTGCTCCAGCTCCTTGAGCGTGCCGGCCTCGCTGAGCTGACCGACGGCTCCGCTCACACAGCGGGTCAGCGGCGAGTTCTTGTCCAGCAGCAGCCCGAACACCTCCGGCACGCCGACCCGTGGCAGCTGGCCGACGATCACCGCGTCGGTGACCTCCGCGCCGGTGATGTAGAAGGCCGTCGGCAGGTCCACCACGAGACCGTCGATCTGCCCGTTCTGCAGGGCCTTCTTGGCGTCGTCGTTGCTGTTGTAGACCTGCGGCTTCGCGGTGGGCTTGATGACGTCGGTGATCGCCTGGTAGCTGGTCGTGCCTACCTGGGCCCCGAGCTTGGCGCCCTTCAGGTCGGCCACGGTCTTCTTGCCGGCGATCTTCGACGACTTGAGCGCGATGACCGTCTGCCGCACCAGGTAGTACGGCGCGGAGAAGTCCACCGCCTGCTTGCGCTCGTCGGTGACCGAGAACTGGTTGATGTCGAAGTCGAAGGTCTTCTCCCCGGGCGCGATCGCGGTGTCGAACTTCACCCGCGTCCAGGCGACGTCCGCCCGCGCGTAGCCCAGCTTCTCGGCCACGGCGTACGCGACGGCGGCCTCGAAGCCCTCGCCGTTCTCCGGCTTGTCCTGCCGGAACCACGGCTCGTACGCCGGCTGGTCGGTGGCGATGGTGAGCTTGCCCGGCGTACGGGTGGGCAGGCTGTCCTTGACGCAGGACGGCGCGGCGGTGACGGTGGGGGTCGGTTCGTCCTGCGGCGCGCAGGCGGTGACGGCGCCGACGACGGCGCCGACGAGGGTGAGCGCGAGAAGACGTGAGCGGCTGGCCATGGCGGACAGCGTAAAGCTCCACGGCCATCGATCGAAGATCTTCCCACCGGGACGATAGGGAATTGTCCGCCTGCTGGGTTCGGCCGGACCCGGACGTCCGGTGGTGGCCCGGCGGCTGGAAGAATCGTTCCCCGTGAAGACGTTCGAGGAGTTGTTCGCCGAGCTGCAGGCCAAGGCCGCCGCCGGCACCCCGGGCTCGGGCACCGTCGCCGCTCTGGACAAGGGCGTGCACTTCATCGGCAAGAAGGTCGTCGAGGAGGCGGCTGAGTCGTGGATGGCCGCCGAGCACGAGGGGCCGCAGCGCACCGCCGAGGAGATCTCCCAACTGCTCTACCAGGTCCAGGTGCTGATGCTCGCCAGCGGTCTCGAGCTCAAGGACGTCTACCGACATCTGTGAGTGCGCCCCGTCGTTGATCAGACCCGATCGAAGGAGCACTCCGTCATGCTGCGTGTCGCCATCCCCAACAAGGGCACCCTGGCCGAGCCGGCCGCCCAGATGCTGCGCGAGGCGGGCTACCGCCAGCGCACCGATCCCAAGGACCTCGTCTGCCGGGACGAGGCCAACGACGTCGAATTCTTCTACCTGCGTCCCAAGGACATCGCCACCTACGTCGGCTCCGGTGATCTCGACCTCGGCATCACCGGCCGTGACCTGCTGATCGACTCGGCCGCGCCCGCCGAGGAGGTCGTCGACCTCGCCTTCGGGCGGGCCACCTTCCGGTTCGCCGCCCGCCCGGACGACATCGACTCCGTCCAGGAGTTGGGCGGGCACAAGATCGCCACCGCGTACCCGGGGCTGGTGGAGCGGCACCTCGATGAGGCGGGCGTCAAGGCCGAGGTGATCCGCCTCGACGGCGCCGTGGAGAACGCCGTACGCCTCGGGGTGGCCGACGTGATCGCGGACGTGGTGGAGACCGGAGCGACGCTGCGTCAGGCGGGCCTCGTCGTGTTCGGCGAGCCGCTGCTGCGATCGTCGGCGGTGCTGGTGCGACGTGCCGGCGCGCCGGCCCACACGCAGGCCGAGCAGCTCCTGCGTCGCCTGCACGGCGTGCTGGTGGCCCGGCGTTACGTGATGCTCGCCTACGACGTGCCGGCCGGTCTGCTGGACCGGGCCAGCGGGTTGACCCCCGGCATCGAGTCGCCCACGGTCTCGCCGTTGCACCGCGAGGGCTGGGTGGCCGTGCAGGCCATGGTGCTCAGCGACGACGTGCACCGGATCATGGACGAGCTGTACGACCTGGGTGCCCGCGCCATCCTGGTCACCAACATCCACGCCTGCCGCCTCTGACGGGTATTGATCCACCCGAGATCGCGGAAGTGGGGGTGTCCGCTCGCGCGGGTCACCCCCACTTCGCTGACCTCGGGTGGATCACGGGCGGCGCCTCGGCGGGTGGTGCGCGGGTGGGGCGGACGTGAGTGGCAGACTGGGGGAGTGAGTGACACCGAGCTGGTCCGCCTCAAGCCCCGCCGCATCCGGGTGGTGTGCTGGTCCGCGGCGATCGTGCTGGTGGTGGTGTTCGCCCTGGTCGCCACCTCGCTGAGCGGGCCGACCGGCGACGGGTACGGCAGCTTCCAGCGCGGTGACCAGATCGCCATGATCGGCCTCGGCATCTTCGGGGCACTGGGCTTCCTGCTGTTCACCCGCCCGCGCATCGAAGCGGACGAGCGGCGCATCCGGGTGCGTAACGTGATCAGCTCGTACGAGCTGCCCTGGGAGGTCGTCCGGGGTGTCCGCTTCGATCGCGGGGCGCCCTGGGCCAGCCTGGAACTGCACGACGACGACCTGCTGCCGTTGATCGCGCTCCAGGCGGCCGACAAGGAGTTGGCCGTCGACGGCGTGCGCGCCCTGCGCCGGCTGCACGAAGCCCACCTGACCCGCCTCGCCGAACGAGCCGTCGGCACCTGAACCACCCACCCCGCACGCAAGCCACGGCACTCCCGCCCTGCCCCCCCGCCGCCCCCCACGCCTCCCACGCCAGCGCGAAGCTGACTCAGCGCGGTGATCAAGAGGTTTGCGTCACGGGGCACGGCGTGTCGTGACGCAAACC
>NZ_JBFAOC010000030.1:54729-83193 GCF_040675055.1 Micromonospora sp. NPDC049662 | reverse complement strand
CGGGCCCCCACCCCGCTTATTAGGGGCGCCCGCGCCCCCCCCCCAGCGGCTCACCCCCCCCCCCCCCGCGCGGCGTCTCCGCCCCGACCCCCCGCCCTCCATCTCGTCGATCTTGCACTTTCGGTCGACGTTCCGCGCGGGAACGTCCCTTGTGTCGCCGCAGCAAGTGCAAGATCGCGGGGGTCTCAGGGGGTTGGAGTGATGAGTTCGTCGCCGGCCAGGCGACCGGACTCGCGGTCTCGGGTTACCTTGCCCTCGACCAGGAGGGTGGTGAGGGCCTGGTTGGCGTCGGTGGCGCGGTAGACCGTCGCGGTGAGGGTGTGCCGGCGCAGCTCGGTGACCGGGCGCGGTCCGTTGCGGCGCAGTTCGGCCAGCAACTCCCGGGCCAGCGGTTCCCGGTCCGGGTCTTCGGCCACGTCGACGGGTGTGCCCGTCGGGTCGGCCGGATCGCGGTAGCGCACCCCGAGGCCGGCGCCGACCGTCCAGAGCGCGTCGCGGACCGCCTCCAGGCTCCGGTCCGA
The DNA here is from genome assembly GCF_040675055.1 of Micromonospora sp. NPDC049662. NCBI lineage: Bacteria > Bacillati > Actinomycetota > Actinomycetes > Micromonosporales > Micromonosporaceae > Micromonospora > Micromonospora sp. NPDC049662. The sequence continues at coordinate 82,672 of NZ_JBFAOC010000030.1, read as the reverse complement.
CCGGCTCCCGAACGCGATCACGCCGGCCGCCTCGTCGTCCCCGTCGGCGGAAGCGTCGCCCACTCCCCCGTCCGCCTCCACCACCGGTGCCACCTCGGCGACCAGCGGAAAGCCGGCGAGGCCGAGGGCCGGGCGGGCGCTGGTGGTGGCGTGCAGCAGCACTTCGCCGTTGCGGCCGTTGGCGCAGGCGCGCAACACCTCGGCGTGCGCCGGGCCGGACAGGTCGACGAAGCAGAACAGCGGCGCCCCGGCCGCAGCGGCCGCCTTCAGCGCCACCGGAAGCCGGGCGGGGCCGCCGGGCAGCAGGTGCACGGTCACCTCGGGAGGCAACTCCGCCTCGACCGGTCCGAGCCGGGCCGGCAGGTCGCTGGCCTCGTCGGCCAGCGCCAAAATGGTCACCTGCCGGCCGCGTACCTGCGTGGCGTGACCGACGACCGCCCGTAGCGCCGCCTCCGCGCCACCGCCGTCGGCGCCGGCCCAGGCCAGCGCGACGGTCACGCGGCGGGAGCGGTGCAGGGCGACGGGCAACCAGGTCGCCAGGTGGCGGACCAGGAGTTCGCGGAGGACGTCGGCGGTCCGGTTGGTTGGCACCGGTCCGTTCTACCCCATGGCCGTTCAGGCCGGGACGGAGATCCCCACGCCGCCGCGCGTCTGCCCGCCGTAGCGCTGCCGCTCGGCGGCCAGGTCGAGCCGGCCGATCCGCTTGCGGGCGGCCAACGTGGCGTCGTCGAGCAGGTCGGCCGGGACCAGCCAGACCACCTCGAACTCCAGCCCGTCCGGGTCCTGCCCGTAGAGGCTCTTGGTGGTGCCGTGGTCGGACGTGCCGGCCAGCGCCCCGGCGGCGGCGAGCCGCTCGGCGGTGGCGGCCAGTTCGTCGAGGGTGTCGACCTCCCACGCCAGGTGGTAGAGCCCGACGGTGGCCCGGCCGGCGGTCGAGCGCCCGGCGCCCGCGCCGATCTCGAACAGGCCGAGGTCGTGGTCGTTGGTGGAGTCGGGAGCCTGGAGGAACGTCGCGCCCCGGAAACCGTCCGGGGTCATCGCGACCGGGGTGAAGCCCAGCACGTCGCGGTAGAAGGCGACGCTGCGGGCGAGGTCACTGACGTAGAGAACCGCGTGGTTGAGCCGGTGGATACCCATGACCCCACTCTAGCGCCGTTTGGTTGAGCGTTCAACCATCGGGAGTATGATGGCCGTCATGACCCGCTGGCTTAACCCCGACGAGCAGCGCACCTGGCGGGCGTTCCTCGCCTCCTCCCGAGCGTTGATGGACACGCTCGACCGTGAGCTGCAACGCGATGCCGGAATGCCGCACGCCTACTACGAGATCCTGGTCCGGCTCTCCGAGGCGCCCGGTCGGCAACTGCGGATGAGCGAGCTGGCCGAGGCGGCCGGGTCGTCGCGCAGCCGCCTCTCGCACGCGGTGGCCCGCCTGGAGGAGGCCGGCTGGGTGCGCCGCGAGGACTGCCCCACCGACCGGCGCGGGCAGATCGCGGTGCTCACCGACGACGGTTTCGCCACCCTCGCCGCCGCCGCGCCCGGCCACGTCGACGGCGTACGCCGGCACCTCTTCGACGCGCTGAGCCCCGCCCAGGTCGACCAGTTACGCCGAATCAGCGAGACGTTGGCCGAGCACCTGAGCAGATCCTGACCGATCGACACCGGCGCGGGTCTTGTACTTACCGTCGTCGGATGAGCACGATGGGGCGTGTCCTCCGGCTTCGACGAGTTGACTGACCAGGCGCACCACCTCGTGTCCGCTGGCGACATCGCCGGTGCCCAACGGCTGCTCTCCGACGCGCTCACCGACGCCGACCCCCGCCCGGCCAACGCCACGCCGGAGCTGGCCGAGGCGGCCAGCCTGCAGGCGCGGGTGCTCGTCGCCCTCGGCGAGCCGCACTCCGCCCGCGGCTGGGCCGCCTTCGCGTACGCGGCCACGACCCGGTTGCACGGCCGCTCCGACCCCCGCACGGTGGCCGCCGCCGCGACCCTGGCCGCCGTGCTGCACCGGGTGGGCAGTCACTCCCGGGCCGCCCGGCTGTACCAGGACGTGATCATCGAGCTGACCGCGCAGGACGGTCCCGAGTCACTGCGGGTGCTGGCCGCACACGCCGACCTGGCCACCGTCGAGTACGCCCGGGGCCAGTGCACGGTCGCCCGCGACCGTCTCCAGGACGCCTGGGAGCTGCACCGCGAGGTGTACGGCGACGGCCACCCCAGCGGCATCAAGATGTTGGCCCGGCTCGGCTCGATGCAGCGCGACTGCGGGCAGTTCGCCGAGGCGCACGACAACCTCGCGCTGGCCCGCGAGCTGTGCCGGCAGCATCTGAGCGCCGACGATCCGCTGGCCCTGCAGGTGGCGGCGCTGGCCCGGGCAGCCGCCAACCCCGACCACGTCTGCGCCGACGACACGTCCGCCGTCCGGGACGCACCGGTGGTGCCGGCCGCGCGCACGCCGCCGCCGCAGCCCGATCCGCCGCTCGATGCCGCCTATTACCCGCCGGCCCCGCAGGCCGCTGCTCCCGCCGGCCGTACCGACGAGGGCCTGGCTGGTTCCGGAGTCTCCAGCGGCGGCCCGGTACCGAACCCACGGGTACCGGCCGACGAGCCGGACGGCTCCCCCGACTTCCGCTGGCCGCCGGCCGACGAGCCGGAGGGATCGTCGGAGGTCCGCTGGCCGCCAACCGACGAACCGAACTTCCGCTGGCCGCCGGACCCGGCGGACGATCCCGTCCCGCAGCCCACCGCCGCGCCGGTGCCCCCGTCGGTGGCCGGGTTCACGGGCGGCACCGAAGAGTCGTCCGGCGTGTACCGGCTGTACCGACCCGGCGCGTCGGCCGAACCGGACCGACCGTCGGCGTCGCTGACGCCGTACACGCCGTCGCGGCTGCTGCCGGTGCCCGTGCACCGGGCGCCGGCAGCGGCACGCAACAAACTGGTGCCGGTGCTGGTGGCCGGCGTGGTCGTGGTGCTGCTGGGCACGGCGGCGGTGATCGCCGGCGTGGCCCGCGTCGGCGACGACCCGAAGTCCGGGCCGGCACCGAGCGCCGGCCCGAGCGGCACGGCCGCGCCCCCGACCACCGGCGCCCCGACCACCGGCACGACCGCGCCGGCCGCCGTGCCGGGCACCCCGCCCGGCACGGTGTCGCTGCGCGACAACCGGGACAACATCGCCCTGCGCTGGACGTACCCGGCCGGCGGTGAGGGGCCGGTCATCGTCTCCGCCGGCCGGGCCGGGCAGGAGAAGACCGCGATCGCCACGCTGCCCGCCGGGACCGACAGCTACATCGTGTACGCGCTGAACCGCGCCAACGACTACTGCTTCACCGTCGCGGTCGTCTGGTCCACCGACACCGTGGCGAGCGCCAACCAGGTCTGCACCCGCCGCCGCTGACGTCCGCCGTACTCAGGGTCGGGCAACGGTCGGTGCCGGCGTCGCCGGGAGCAGCAGGCGTACCCGTAGGCCGTGCGGGCCGTCGGCGTCGGCCAGGGTGATGGTGCCGCCCGCGCGGCGGACCAGCTCCCACACGATGGCGAGGCCGAGGCCGGCGCCGCCGTGGTCGCGGCCCCGGCCGTCGTCCAACCTCGTGAACCGGTCGAAGACACGGCCGCGGTCGGCCGCCGCGATCCCCGGGCCGTCGTCGGTCACCGTCACCAGGTGGTACGCGGTCTCGTGCGGCTCGACCGCGAGGACGACGCTGCTCCGCGCGTGCCGGACCGCGTTGTCGACGAGGTTGGCCAGCACCCGCCGTAGCTCCGCCTCGTTCCCGGCCGTCCACAGCGGGCCCGGCGACGGCTCCACCCGCACCGGCGGCGACGGATAGCGGGCGGCGACCTCGCTCACCAGCGCCGCCAGATCGACCGGGCCGGTGCCCCGCGACGCCGGCATCTCGTCCAGGCGGGCCAGCAGCAGCAGGTCGTCGACCAGCCGGCTCAACCGCTCGGTGTCGGCGAGCAGGTTGGCGGTCACCGCCGTCCAGTCCGTCCGGTCGGCGAGCCGCTGGGCCACCTCCAACTCGGTCCGGATGTTGGCCAGCGGGCTCCGCAGCTCGTGCGCGGCATCGGAGACGAAGGCCCGCTGCCGGGCTCGGGCCGACTCCAACCGGCCCAGCATCCCGTTCAGGGTCACCGCCAGCCGATGGATCTCGTCGGCGGAGGCGGGCACCGGAAGTCGACCGGCGCCGGCCCGACCGGTGATCTCCTCGGCGCCGCGTCGCAGCGCCTCCACCGGACGCAACGTCGCGCCGACCACCCGCCACGCCACCCCGGCCAGGACCACCACCAGCAGCGGGAACGCCACCAGCAGGATGGTCCGCACCACGTGCGTGCTCTGCCGCACATCGGCCATCGAGCGGGCGACCAGCACGGTGAGCGGATCGGCCGACGTGCCGGCGGGTACGGCGACCACCCGGACCGGTCCGCGAAGCCCGACCCGCTCGGCGGGAACGTCCAGGCGTTGACGGTGGCCGGTGTCCAACCACTCCGGGCGGGCCATCGGGACCAGCCGGTCCGCGTCGATCGAGGCCGCCCGGACCCGCCCCTGCGCGTCGATCACCTGGACCCGGACCTGCCCGCCAGCCACCGGCAGCGGGTCGGGCAGCGCGTTCTCGGCGGCGAGCAGGGCGACCGCGTCGGCGGTCCGGAACGCCTCGGTGTCCACGTTGCGTTGGAGCACGAAACGGAGCGCGCCGAGCAGCACCACCCCGCCGAGGGCGAGACCGATGGTGAGGCCGAACACGCCGAGCGCCAGGAGGCGGCCCCGCAGCCCCAGGCCGTGCAGGCCCCGGCGGGGCGACCAGCCGCGCGGCGGGCCGGCGGAGGTCACGTCGCCAGCCGGTAGCCGGCGCCCCGGATGGTCTCCAGCCGATCCCGGCCGAGCTTGCGACGCAGGTAGCCGACGTACACCTCGACCACGTTGGGCGCCGTCTCCAGGCTGGCGTCCCACACGTGGTCCAGTAGCTCGATCTTGGAAATGACCTGGCCGGGGCGGCGCATCAGATAGTCCAGCAGGGCGTACTCGCGCGCCGTCAACGTCACCTCGGCGTCGGCCCGGGTCACCCGCCGACGGGCCGGATCGAGCCGCAGGTCGCCGACCGCCAGCACGGCGGGGCGCTCCGGCGCTCCCCGGCGCAGCAGCGCCCGCAGGCGGGCCAGCAGCACCACGTACGAGAAGGGCTTGGTCAGGTAGTCGTCGGCGCCGCAGTCCAGGCCGTCGGCCTGGTCGTACTCGCCGTCCTTGGCGGACAGCATCAGCACCGGCAACCAGTGCTGCTCGGCGCGCAGCCGGCGCACCACCTCGTAGCCGGAGAGGCCGGGCAGCATGACGTCGAGGATCATCGCGTCGTACCCACCGTGGCGTGCCGCGTCCAGGCCTTCGGGGCCGGTCGCCGCCACGTCGACCGCGGACCCCTCGGCCTGCAGACCGCGTTGCAGGGCAGCCGCCAGCCGGGCCTCGTCCTCCACCACCAACAACCGCACACCTCAAGGGTGCCACCCGGGTCACAACTCGCGGTTCGGCGTCCTCAGCGCGTTCACAGCGCCGACCGGGCAGGATGTCGGGCAGGAGGTGTGCACCATGTCGATCCTGAGAAGTCGTCCCGTCCTGCGGTGGCTGGTCCCGGTGGCCGCCGGCGTCGCCGTCATCGGTGGCGGCGCCGCCGTCGGCACGTTCGCCGCCGAGGCCGAGCCGAGCCTGCCGCCGCGTACCGCCGCCCAGCTCCTGGTGGACCTCCAGACCTCCTCCCTGGAGGGGTTGTCCGGCACGGTCGTGCAACGCGCCGACCTCGGCCTGCCGCCGCTCGTCGGGCTGATGCCCGGCAACGACCTGACTGCCCTGCTCAGCGGCACACACACCCTGCGGGTGTGGTACTCCGGCCCGGATCGGCAGCGCGTCGCGCTGGTGGACACGCTCGGCCAGCGGGACATCATCCGCAACGGTCGGGACGTGTGGACCTGGGAGAGCCGCGGCAACACCGCCCGCCACCGCGCCCTGGGCGACTCGAAGGGCGCCGCGAAGCCCGAGGCGACGCCGAGCCTGCCGGCCACTCCCCGGGAGGCCGCCGACCTGGCGTTGAGCGCGATCGATCCGAGCACCGAGGTCAGCGTCGGCCGCTCGGCCACCGTCGCCGGGCGGGACGCCTACGAGCTGGTGCTCGCGCCGCGTGACCGTGACTCGCTGGTGCACCAGCTCCGGATCGCCATCGACGCGAAGCAGCACGTGCCGCTGCGCTTCGAGGTGCTCGCCTCCGGCAGCGACCAGCCGGCCTTCGAGATGGCGTTCACCCAGGTCGACTACCGCCGCCCCGACGCCGACCAGTTCGCCTTCAACCCGCCTCCCGGGGTGAGCGTCACCGAGGAGACCGCCGAGCGGCCGACCGCCGGCCGGCCGGCACACGTCGCGCCGGGTAAGGACCCCCAGGTGCGGACGGTCGGCGACGGCTGGACCACCGTCCTGGTCGCCCGCCTCGACGCCGCCGCAGGCCAGAAGCCGGCCGACGCCGCCCCGGACGCCGACCTGTCGAAGCTGCTCGGTGGCCTGCCGGCGGTCAGCGGCGACTGGGGCAGCGGGCGGCTGCTCACCGGCAAGCTGTTCAGCGTGCTGCTCACCGACGACGGGCGGGTGCTCGCCGGAGCGGTCACGCCCCAGCGGCTCTACCAGGTGGCGCGCGGCTGATCTCCGCACACTCCCTACGCCGGGTCGACCACACGGTCGGCCCGGCGTACCTGTGTGACCCGCATCGGCCCCGTCGGCTTGGTGACAGCGGGCCCGCCGCGCTATCTTCGACAATTCGAGGGCACAAAAAAGAACGGCATTAAATGCCGTTCTAGCATTGGATTCTAACGTTTAGGGAGACGGCTTGTCAAGGCACTCCGGCGGTACCGGTGAATTGCCGCTCGACGACGAGATCGGCCGCGAGCAGGAGTACGTCTCGATGCTCTACGACCGTCTGGACGGGTTGCGTGAGCAGGCCGCCCACCGGCTCACCGCCGAGCTGCGCAACACCGGCGGCACCCTGCAGGACCGCTCCCAGCGCGACAGCTCCGTGGCCATGTACGCCGACCAGGTCGAGCAGTTCTCCGCCGTGGAGAATGGCCTCTGCTTCGGGCGGCTCGACGGCGACGACGACTCCCGCCGCTACATCGGCCGGATCGGGATCTTCGACACCAGTGGCGACTACGACCCGCTGTTGATGGACTGGCGGGCCCCGGCCGCGCGGCCGTTCTACCTCGCCACCGCCGCCAACCCCCAGGGCGTACGCCGTCGCCGACACCTGCGTACCCGCCAGCGCAAGGTGACCGGGCTCAACGACGAGGTCCTCGACATCGACAGCGCCTCCCCCGGCGGGCACGAGGAGCTGACCGGCGAGGCGTCCCTGCTGGCCGCGCTCAACGCCGGTCGGACGGGCCGGATGCGCGACATCGTGGAGACCATCCAGGCCGAGCAGGACCGGATCATCCGCGCCGACCTGCCCGGCGTGCTGGTGGTCCAGGGCGGCCCCGGCACCGGCAAGACCGCGGTCGCGCTGCACCGGGCGGCGTACCTGCTCTACACACACCGACGCGAGCTGTCCAGCCGTGGCGTGCTGCTGGTCGGGCCGAACGCGACGTTCCTGCGCTACATCTCCCAGGTGCTTCCCACGCTGGCCGAGACGGGCGTGCTGCTGCGTACCCAGGGCGACCTGTTCCCCGGAGTGAGCGCCCAGCGCGCCGAGCCGGCCCAGGCCGCAGCGCTCAAGGGCCGCGCCGTACTCGCCGAGGTGCTGGCCCTCGCCGTGCGGGACCGGCAGTGGGTGCCGGACGAGCCGCTGGAGATCGAGGTGGAGCGCGAGGTGCTGACCCTCGATCCGGAGACCGTGCGCGTCGCGCGGGATCGGGTACGCCGCACCGACCGTCCGCACAACCTGGCGCGGGCGCTGTTCGACGTGGAGATCGTGCACGCGCTCGCCGACCAGGTGGCCGAGCGGATCGGCGCCGACCCGCTGGGCGGCGACAACCTGCTCGACGAGGCCGACCGCGCCGAGATCCGTCGGGAGCTGCGCGAGGAGACGGAGATCCAGGCCGTACTCGACCGGTTGTGGCCGGTGCTCACCCCGCAGCGACTGCTCGCGGACCTGTACGCGGACCCGGACCGGATCGCCGCCGCCGCGCCGATGCTCACCGACGACGAGCGGGCGCTGCTGCGCCGCGACCCGGGCGGCTGGACGCCCGCCGACGTGCCGCTGCTGGACGAGGCGGCCGAGCTGCTCGGCGAGGACGAGCGGGCCGCCGCCGCCCGGCGCGAGCGCATCCGCCTGATGGAGCGGGAGTACGCCGAGGGTGTGCTGGAGATCGCCCGGGGCTCCCGGTCGATCGACGTGGAGGACGAGGCCGAGGGCGGTGAGATCCTCGGCGTCACCGACCTCATCGACGCGGATCGGCTGCTGGAACGGCAGGAGGAGGCCGACCGGCTGACCACCGCGCAGCGCGCCGCCGCCGACCGCACGTGGGCGTTCGGCCACATCATCGTGGACGAGGCACAGGAGTTGTCGCCGATGGCGTGGCGGCTGCTGATGCGCCGCTGCCCGAGCCGGTCCATGACGATCGTCGGAGACGTGGCGCAGACCGGCGCGCTCGCCGGAACGCCCTCCTGGGCCGACGCCCTCGCCCCGTACGTGGCGCAGCGGTGGCGACTGACCGAACTGACGGTCAGCTACCGCACGCCGGCCGAGATCATGGCGGTCGCCGCCGAGGTGCTCACCGAGATCGACCCGGCGCTGCGGCCACCCCGCTCGGTGCGGGAGAGCGGCGTACCCCCGTGGGACCGGGCGGTGCCCGACGGGCAGCTACCCGCCGAGTTGGTGTCGGCGGTGACCCGCGAGGCCGCCTGGCTGGCCGAGGGCCGGGTCGGCGTCATCGTGCCGGCCAGCCGGGTCGACGCGCTCGGCGCGGCGCTGACCGCCGCGCTGCCTGAGGCCACGGTGGGCGAAAACCCGGAGCTGGAGAGCCGGGTGGTCGTGCTGACCGTCGCCCAGGCGAAGGGGTTGGAGTTCGACTCGGTGCTGGTCGTCGACCCGGACCGGATGGTGGCCGAGTCGCCGCGCGGGCGCAGTGACCTGTATGTGGCGCTCACCCGGGCCACCCAGCGTCTGGGCGTCCTGCGCCCCTGCGGCTGACCCGACACCCGACGTGCCCCCGCTGACCGGCTGGTCGGCGGGGGCACGGGTGGGATCACCGCCGGTCGGTCGAGCGGTCCCGGATGGACTTGCCCGGACCGGTCGCCGAGGTGGACTGGTCGCTGGTGCTGCCGCCGGTCGGCGTGCTCAGGCCGCCGGTGGTGGCGTCGCCGGTGGTCGTCGGCGCCACCTTGCCGGGGTGTCGCTCCGGCTGGCGGGCGACCCGGCGCACGCTCGCCGGCCCGGCGGTGCCACCGGTGGTCGTCACCGCGCCCTGCCCGCCGACCGGGCCGCCGTCGTGCAGCACCCGCGGGTCGACCCGTTCCTGCGCCGGGTCGAGCGGGTCGTCACGTTGGAGTTGGGACTCCACGTCGGTGGGGGGCACCGTCACCTCATCGAGGGCGCCCTCGCCGTACACGCCGCCGGCGATCCGGTTCTCGGCCTGGCGGGCGGCCTCCTGCCGCATGTCGTCCTCACGCACGTCCATCACCTCACAGAAGCTGTGGAACCGACTGCGTGCCCGACCTCCCGTGGACGAAACCCGCAGCACTCGTACGCCTTGGAAACGGACACTTCTCGCGACCGGGCGTGATGCGGGCGCGGCAGCGCGTCGTCGATTCTTTTCCGGGCCAGGGAGTGTTACCTGGTCGGCGGCCTCGGGTAGTCGGTGGGCGTCCCCGCCGTGCAAGCGAACCGTGCCGTGGCCGAAACGCGGTAGCGGGGCGAGGGTAGGCAGGTACGACTCATCGCATCCTGAGGAGGACCAGATGAGCACGCAGGCTGCTTCCACCAGGCCGATGAACCGGCCCATGAACGACCCGCAGAACCCCGCCATGATGCGGGACACGCAGCAGATGCCGGCAATGCGTGACGGGCACCGAGACCCGATGCCGTCGCCGGGTACGGAGACCAAGCAGGCGTTCCTGACGACGGAATTCTGGGTCTACGCCGCCGCCGTCGCGCTCCTCGTGATCGCCGCGTTCTGGAAGGGCAGCACCGCCAACGGGTTGAACATCAACAACCCGAGCCAGACGTGGCTGTTCCTGAGCATCCTGACCGGTGGTTACCTGGTCAGCCGGGGCCTGTCGAAGGCCGGCTCCGAGCGCCGGTCCGGCCGGGAGCGGAGCATGCGCGGGCGCTGACCCGTCGTACGTGAAACGGTGGCCTCCGGGAGAGTTCTCCCGGAGGCCACCGTCGTCCGCGGAACGCGTTACTCGTCGCCGCCGAAGTCGCCGAAGTCGCCCTCGAAGGCGTCCTCGATCATCTCACCGGCGATCATGCCGCCGGCGACGCCGAGCGCCGCGCCGGCGACCACGCCGCCCACACCCATGCCGCCCCGGCCGTGACCATGGCCGTGACCCGGACCGTAGCCGTGGCCGTACTGGGAGCGCAGGCTCCCGTAGCGGGACGTGGTCTCGCGCAGCCAGCCGTCGACGACCTGCGCCCAGTCGACCCGGTCGACGTCGGCGTGGGACACCTGGTAGCGGCCGAACGCGTCGTGCCCGGCGCTGAGGAAGCCGCCGCGCTTGTCGCACTCCAGGATCACCTCGACACCACGCTGACTGGTCACGAAGGTCAGCTCGACCTCGTTGATCGTGCCCGCGTACTGCGGCGAGGCGAAGAACTCGATCTCCTGGTAGAACGGCAGCGTCTGCTGCACGCCCCGGATGTGGCCGCGCTCCAGGTCAGCGGTCTTGAACCGGAAACCCAGCCGCTGGAACGCCTCCAGGATCCGCTCGTGCACCGGCAACGGGTGCACCGCAACGTGATCCAGGTCGGTCTTGTCGACCGCGCGGGCCACCGACAACTCGGTCCGCAGGCCCATCGTCATGCCGTGCAGGCGCTGGCCGTACACGTCGGTGATCGGGGTCTCCCACGGCACCGGGAGCTGGAACGGGATCGACAGCTCCTGCTTGGGCGCGAGCTGGAACGCCCCGCTGACGGCCATCCGGTGGAACTCCATGGTGCCGGCGTACTCCGTGTCGTGGCCCTCGACCTCGACCCGGGTGACCAGGCCGATCACCACCTGCTCGATGGCCGCCGGGTTGTCACCACCGACGATTCTGACCTCCCCGTCGAGGGTCAGGCCGGGCCGGGTGTTGGGGTTGGCCAGCACAGTGTCCACGCTGGGACCACCCACACCGAACGCGCTCAACATCTTCTTGAAGACCATCGGAACTCCTGTGCGACAGCCGACCGCTCCACCATGGAGTCGGACGTTGACTCACCGCGCACCCTATCCAGACCCCCTGTGAGGTGGCTGTGAGCGCATCGACCGCTTGCGCGTGATCGACCCCGACATCGCCGAAGTCGGGCTATCGACCCGACCCGGACACCCCGTTATCGGCGATGTGGAGTTGATCAGCGCTCCGCCGCGGCTCGGGCCGGGGTCAGGTCCGCGATCGCCAGCTCGGCCGCGCGCTCGGGATCGTCGCCGGCCCGCCGGAGCAACCCGTCGACACACCAGTACGCCGAGCGGTCGGCACCATCGGCGATGTCGAGCTGAAGGTCGAGGTCGCACCGCTCGCCCGCGACGGTGACCGCCCAGTCGGGCCGACGCGAGTGCACGGCGAGCAGTAGCCGCCAGGCCAGGTCGTTGCGCCGGTCGCGTCGCTGCGGATCGCACTCACGCAGGGCCTCGGCGACGTGGTCGGCGTCCGGGTCGAAGCCGGCCAGCAGTGGCAACAGTGACGGGTCGCCGAGGTAGGCGGCAGCCTTGATGGTGAAGTTGTGGACCTCGTCCTGGGCGAGCAGCTCGCGTACCAGTGGAAGTGCCCGTGCGTCCCGCCGCCGGGCCAGTCCGCGGGCGCCTTCCGCGCGTACCTCCGGGTCGACGTCGCGCGTGCGGTCCCACAGTGCCCGCCGGACGGCGTTACCGTCCGCGGTGCTCAGCCAGCCGAGCCCGAAGGTGGCCCACTCCCGCACCCTCGCGTCGGGGTCGGCGCAGAGGTCGATCAACACCGCCTCGCCGGCCTCGGCCGGCGGGTCGTCGAGCACCATCGGCACTGCGGCGGCGACCTGGAACCGTACGTCGCTGTCGGGACTGTGCGCGAGGCTGACCAGGGTCGGCAGCGCGCGGGGGTCGCAGGTCGCACCCAACGCGCGCGCGATCGACCAGTGCACCTCGGGATCGGCCTCGGTGGCGGCCAGCGTGATCAGGGCCGTCGCGGCGTCCGCGCGCAGATCATCCCCGTGCACGGCGCTCGCGAAGCCGAGCAGGTCGCACGCCGCCGCGCGCACCACGCGATCCGGATCGGCGAGCCGGCCAACGGCCACCCGCACGGCAGCCCCACCTGAGCCGCTCCACCCTGGCCCCGCCCGCCCCGCATCGTCGATCATGGAGTTGTGGTGGGGGACCAAACGCCGGTTCGTCACCGAATCGGGCACCACAAGTCCATGATCGACGACCAACTGCCGGAGCAGGTCCGACCCGTCGTCGGATTCGCCGTCCTCGACGGTGCGCCGCAGCCTCTGCACCGCCTGGTCGAACAGGTCCGCCACCTCGCGCGCTTCCACGGCCACGATGGTGCCCGCCGGCCACCGGATGCCGCCACCGACTTCCGACCGGGACACCCCGACATCGGCGATGTGGGGGTATCAACCCGACCGGGACACCCCGACATCGGCGATGTCGGGGTCGATCACCGACCGGTGCGCGGGAAAGTGCCGTCCTTGACCCCGTTGACGAAGGCGGTCCAGCCGCTGACGGGGTAGACGAGGGTCGCCGCCGTGCGGTCCTTGCTGTCGCGCACCGCCACCCGCCCGGAGCCATCGAGAACAGGCCCCGCCTCGACGCAGCTCCCGCCGTTACTGTTGCTCCGCGTGCTGATGTGCCAGGCCACGGCCGGTAGGGCTTCGTTCATGGCAGTTCCTCCGTGATCTTCGCGATCAGCTCGGCCGCCTCGCGCTGATCGAGCGCGACATCCTGAAGGCGATGGTACGCAAGCGCGTAGCGTCTCGACTTCGGAGATTCCATGAATCGGCGCCCACCCAGAGTCTCGGCGTAGGCCACCTCGGGATAGGGCTTGGGCATTCCGAAGAGGACGAATGAGCCGTCGAGCCCGGCGTGTAGGCCGACCCGTGATGGCAGCACGCGGACGTCGATGTTCTGCCGCCGCATCAGCTCGACGAGGTGTTGTAGTTGGCCGCGCATCACGGCAGGGCTACCGACCGGTCGGCGAAGAACGCTTTCGTCGATGACGGCCGCCACCTGGAGGGCGGGATCGCGCCTGAGCACACGCTGACGGTCGACTCTCAATTGCAGCCACTTGCGCACTGAGAAATCCGATGCCTGCTCCCCCTCGGCGTTACGGATCACCGCTTCCGCGTAGGCCGCCGTCTGCATGAGCCCCGGCATGAGAAAGGCGTCCCACGAGCAGATGCGCTCCGCTCTGCTCTCCAACCAGGGAAAGTCGATGAATGAGGCGTCGACCAACTCGTCGTAGTCGTCGTCCCAACGGTCGGTCCGCCAGGCATCCTCGGCTAGTTGGAGGAAGCGGTTGCGCTCGCGCCCGTCGTGCTCGCCGTAGAGATCGAGAAGCGTTTCGACGACTCCCCGTCGAAACGGCCACTCGGCGCGTTCCCAGCGGGCGATGGACGAGAAGTCTCGTTCCAGGAACTCGGCCGCCTGCTTCAGAGTGATGCCGCGTTGCTCCCGCAACTGTCGCATCTGCTGGCCGAGCCACTGGGCACGCAATGTCTGGACGAACGATTCACGCCTGGCGGGCATGGGTCCCCTCTCTTGACGTCCCTCATGACGAATTTCGTTGGTGTCGTTGCACCAAGACCGAGGCCACTGGAAACGTGACCTGCGGGTGAGGGTGATCGCCGGCCCCCGGGGAAGCCCGGTGCAAACACGGCAACCGCGGCTGTGCCAACAGCCGAGAAGGTGACGAGAGACGGCCTCGCGAGTGGCAGTCGCATACCGGCTCTCGTCGGGTCTCAACTAGAGCGTCGGGATGACGTGATCCCGGCTCCGAACCGACTTGCACGAATACCTACCACGAAGAAGGACGCTCCCGCGACCCCGACGCGTCCATGGACCGACGACAGCAGAGGTGACCGATGACCAGAGGCTCGCTCTACGACGGTGGCCGGCTGCATCCGCGGCACGTGCGCGACCATCAGTTCGCCACCGTGGGCTTCGGCCGGCGAGGGCTCGACCCTCGGGAGGTACGTCGGTTCCTGCACCGCGTCGCGCTCGACCTGACCGCGCTGCACCACGATCTGGCGCTGCTCAGCGAGGAGAACGCGCGGGTCAAGCGGGCGCTGCGGGCCCGGCAGGGCGCCTGGCCCGAGGGGCGGCAGTGGTGATCCCACCGGACCGGATCTTCGTACCGCTCCCTCGGGACGCCGTGCTGGCGTTCACCGAGGCGGCCGAACCGCCGCCCGGCCACGTGATCCACCTGCCGGTGGCGGTCGCCGAACTGGCCGAGGCGCTGGAGTTGGCCCGGAGGCTCGCTCGGTCGCTGGCCTCGATTCCGCAGGTCGACGTCGCCGGGACCACGGTGTCGGCCGAGGACGCTCAAGACGTACGACACTGGGTCTTCTGTGACCGGATCCTGCCGGATCGCCGCCGCTGTGCGCGGCGGGCCGATCACCACGGGTCCTGCCTACCTACCGACGATCCCTAGGGTGTCGGTCGGGCTCGGGACCGCTGCACCTCACGGTCCTGGGCGGCGTTGTCCAGGACCGTGACCACCACGTGGTCGGGCAGATCGATCAGGGGACGCAGGTCACCGTCGAGCACCGTACCGACCACGAGCCGCCGCAGACCGGACGCGGCGGCGAGGGGCGACGCCGACGCGATCGCGCCGAGACGCAGGGTGTGCAGGTTCGGAAGACCAGCCACCGGATCGAGCCGCAGCGGCTCGACCGGCGCCGACCTCGCGTTGGGTCGGACCACAACCTCCTGCAGTTCGACCAGGCGGGCCAACGGCTCCAGGGAATCCACGGCGGCATCGACCACTTCGAGCTGCCGTAGCTGGTGCGCTTCTTCGACACCGTGCAGGGACAGGGCAGCCTTGCGCCCTTCGATCCTCAGGTACACCAGCTCGGACTTGGCCCCGAGCAGGGTCAGGTCCGAGCCGGCGTACCGGTCGATCGTCAGGTGTTGCAGGGCCGACAGCGCGCCGATCGTCTCCAGGCCCGGCCGCTCCGACAGCACGAGCGTGTCCAGCTTCGGCGTCAGATCAAGCCGGGCCGCCTTCTTGGACCGCGTCAGCAACGACAGACCGAGAAGATCCTCCAGTTCGAATACCAGCGTGTCATCACGTAACGGACCCTCGATCGCGACCCGGCGCAGATTGGGCAGGTCGCGCAGGAAACTCAGGTCGAGCGTCCGACCGGTATCACTGTCGAAGGCGAGGAAGACGGCATCGCAACCACCCTCGACGTACCGGCGGGTGTCACCCTCTCGCCAGACGCTGTCCGAGAGCAGATATTCGCCGGGATTCACCGTCTGACTGCCGAGCATGGTGCCGGCTCCTCCGCCCGTTGGCCCGACAGTTGACGATCAGGACTGGACGCCCACCCCACCGCACGGCCCCGCGCCAACCTGGTGAACACACTCGCGCTAGCCGGGCTCCACGACGACGAGTTCGCCGACCTGCTCGCCGATGGTGGTGCGCGCCTCCGCGGGCAGGCCAGGATCGGTGATCAGGACGTCGGCTGCCTCCAGCGGGGCGATGGTGGCGATGCCGATCGTCTCCCACTTGGTGTGGTCGGCGAGCACCACCAGCCGGCGGGCGGCCCCGATGAGGCACCGGTTGACGCCGGCCTCCAGCAGGTTCGGGGTGGTGAAGCCGGTGCGCGGGCTGAGGCCGTGCACCCCCAGGAAGAGCAGGTCGACGTTGAGCGCGCTGATCGCCGCCTCGGCGACCGGGCCGGTCAGCGCGTCGGACGGGGTACGGATGCCGCCGGTCAGGACGACGGTCTGGTCGGCGCGCGGGTTCTGGTAGAGCGCGTCGGCCACCGGGATCGAGTTGGTCACCACGGTCAGCCCGCGCACGTCGGACAGCAGGGTGGCCAGCGCGGCGGTGGTCGTACCGGCGGACAGCGCGATGGCCATCCCCGGCTCCACCATCGTGGCCGCCCGCTCGGCGATGGCCCGCTTCTCCGCCTGCTGGCGGATGGACTTCGCGGCGAAGCCGGGCTCGTCGGCCGAGCCGGGCCCGGCGAGCGTCGCACCACCGTGGACCTTGTCCACCAGACCGCGCTCGGCCAGCACCTCCAGGTCGCGCCGGATCGTCATGTCGGACACGCCGAACCGGCTGACCAGGTGGCTCACCCGCACCCCACCGCGCTGGCGGATCAGGTCGAGGATGGCGCTCTGCCGCTGCTGGGCCAGCATCTGGGGAACCTCCTTCGCACCGCGGCCGTCGACCACACTACGACCGGTCCTCACGGACCACGGCCACCTCGCCGGCCGGCACGGTCAGCTCACCCGCACACCGCGTGCCGGTCAACAGCTCGACACCGGTCGCCGAGATCCGTACGTCCGACGACGTGTGGTTGATCGCGAACAGCCAGGTCCGCTCGCCGTCGCGGCGTCGTACCACCTCCACGCCGGTCGGCGCCTGCGCCGCCGGACGGACGCCGGCCTCGTCGAGCAGCCGGGCGACCAGCCGGTCGGTGGCCGGCTCGTCGAGCCGGGCGCCGACGTACCACGCGACGCCCGCGCCGACCGGCCGCCGCGTGAGCGCCGGCACGCCCGGCAGGGGCCCATCGGTGTACGACGCCAGCACCTCGGCGTCGTCGGCGTGCAGCCACTCGGTCCACACGTCGGCAGCGCCGCCGTCGTCGAGTTCGACGCGCTCGTCCTCGCGCAGGGGGAAGAACTCCTCGGTGTGGACGCCGAGCAGGTCGCGGAACGCGCCGGGGTAACCGCCGAGACGGATGTGGTCGTTCTCGTCGACGATGCCGCTGAAGTAGGTGACCGCAACCGTGCCGCCGGCCTCGGCGAATCGGCGCAGCGCCTCGACGTCGGCGTCCCGGACGAGGTAGAGGGTGGGCGCCAGGACCAGTCGGTAACCGCTGAGGTCGCTCGACGGGTGGACGATGTCGGCGGTCACGCCGGCCCGCCAGAGCGCGCCGTACAACGCGTTGAGGCGGTCGGCGTACGTGACGTCGACGCTCGGGTGGGAGTCCAACTCGACCGCCCACCACGCTTCGAAGTCGAACAGGATCGCCACCTCGGCGTCGACCCGGCTGCCGCGTACCTCGGCGAGGGCCTTGAGGTCCGCGCCGAGCTGGCAGACCTCGCGGAACACCTTGGTGTCCGGGCCGGCGTGCGGCACCAGCGCGGAGTGGAACTTCTCGGCGCCGGCCCGGGACGCACGCCACTGGAAGAACAGCACCCCGTCGGCGCCTCGGGCGACGTGGGCCAGGCTGTTGCGGCGAAGCTGGCCGGGGAGCTTCGCGACGTTGCGCGGCTGCCAGTTGACCGCGCTGGTGGAGTGCTCCATCAGCAGCCAGGGCTCGCCACCGGCGACGCCCCGGGTGTGGTCGGCGGCGAGCGCCAACCCGAGGTGGGCCCGGGGGTCGGCGGCGTTCAGGTAGTGGTCGTTGGAGACGAGGTCCACGTCGCCGGCCCAGGAGTGGTAGTCCATGTGCTTGGCCATGCCGATCATGAAATTGGTGGTGACCGGTTGGCGGACCAGCGTCCTGAGCGTCTCGCGTTCGGCGCGGAGTTGGGCGCGCTGCTCGTCGGAGGAGAAGCGCAGGAAGTCGAGCTGCTGCGTCGGATTGGCGAACGTCGGCGCGGTGCGCGGCGGATTGATCTCGGCCCAGTCGCCGTAGCGCTGGCTCCAGAACGCGGTGCCCCACGCGTCGTTGAGCCGGTCCAGGTCGCCGTAGCGCTCGCGCAGCCACCCCCGGAACGCCTCGGCGCTGACGTCGCAGTAGCAATGCACGTTGTGGCAGCCCAGCTCGTTGGAGACGTGCCACATGACGACGGCGGGGTGCTCGGCGTACCGGCCGGCGACCGCGCGCACCAGCTCCAGGGAGCGCTCGCGGAACACCGGGGAGCTGGGGCAGTACGCCTGTCGTCCGCCCGGCCAGAGGATCGCGCCGTCGGCCCGTCGGGGCAGCGTCTCCGGGTGCGCGCGGGACAGCCAGGGCGGTGGACTGGCGGTGGCGGTGGCCAGGTCGACCTGGATGCCGCCGTCGTGCAGCAGGTCGAGCACCCGGTCCAGCCAGCCGAACTCGAACCGTCCGGGGTGGGGTTCCAGGCGTGCCCAGGAGAAGATGCCGACGGAGACCAGGTTGACCCCGGCCCGTCGCATCAGCTCGACGTCCTCCGACCAGGTCTGCTCGGGCCACTGCTCGGGGTTGTAGTCGCCGCCGAAGTAGATGCCCTCGCCCTGCCATCGCCGCATGACAGGTGAGGGTGCACCCGCCATCCACCGAAGTCAACAGGTTCCAACATCGACTTCTTTTCCAACGTTTACCTCGTAACAGCCGGATCACGACTGGGTTATCAGAGGCGAAAGTACCTCTTGACAGCGGCCTATGGAGAGGTAGCTTGAGGCCCCAACTGGCCGATCGTGTTCACCAATGTGGATTCTCGGTGGATCACGATGCGTCTTTGCCAGGCTGCACCGCTCCTCACCACACCCGACCCGTTGGACGTAGCACCTCTTCATCCGCAGGAGGCACCGATGTCCCGTCCCCGATCGCAAGCCGAATACCTGGCCCGGCTCGTACCGCCCTCCGTGGCCGGCATCAACCGACGGTCACTGCTGGCCGGTGCGGCCGGCACGGGCGCGCTGCTCAGCACCGGTCTGCTCGCCGGCTGCGGCGACGACTCCGGCTCCGGCGGGTCCAGTAAGGACGTCTCACTCGGCTCCAACCAGTCCGACCCGAAGCCCAAGGACGTCCTCGCCAAGATCACCGACGGGTTCAAGACCTCGTCCGGCGTCCAGGTCGCGACCAACACGGTCGACCACAACACGTTCCAGGAGAACATCAACAACTACCTGCAGGGCAAGCCGGACGACGTCTTCACCTGGTTCGCCGGCTACCGGATGCGCTTCTTCGCCGCCAAGGGCCTGGCCAGCGACATCAGCGACGTGTGGGGCAAGATCTCCGGCTACTCCGACGCGTTCAAGAAGGCGTCCACCGGGGACGACGGCAAGCAGTACTTCGTGCCGGGGACGTACTACCCGTGGGCGGTCTTCTACCGCAAGTCGGTCTGGCAGCAGCACGGCTACCAGGTGCCCACCACGCTGGACCAGTTCACCGCGCTCGGCGCGCAGATGAAGAAGGACGGCCTCACCCCGATCGCCTTCGCCGACAAGGACGGCTGGCCGGCGATGGGCACCTTCGACATCCTCAACCTGCGCATCAACGGCTACCAGTTCCACGTCGACCTGATGGCCGGCAAGGAGGCCTGGACCTCCGACAAGGTCAAGAAGGTCTTCGACACCTGGGCCGGTCTGCTCCCCCTGCACCAGCCGGACAGCCTCGGCCGCACCTGGCAGGAGGCCGCGCAGTCGTTGCAGCAGAAGAAGAGCGGCATGTACCTGCTGGGCCTCTTCGTCGGTCAGCAGTTCAGCAACGACGAGCAGGACGACCTCGACTTCTTCACCTTCCCGGAGATCGACCCGGCCATCGGCGCGAAGGCGCTGGACGCCCCGATCGACGGCTACATGATGGCCCGCAAGCCCAAGAACGAGGACAACGCCCGCAAGCTGCTCGAGTACTTCGGTGGCAAGGCCGCTGCGGACATCAACCTCAAGAACGACCCGGCCGTCCTCGTCGCCAACAGCGGCGCGGACGTCGGCGGCTACACGGCGCTGCAGAAGAAGGCCGCGGAGCTGGTCGGGTCGGCCACCGAGATCGCCCAGTTCCTCGACCGGGACACCCGGCCGGACTTCGCCTCCACGGTGATGATCCCGGCGATCCAGCAGTTCATCAAGAACCCGAAGGACATCGACGGGCTGACGTCGTCCATCGAGAACCAGAAGAAGTCGATCTTCACTGACTGACGGCGGAAGGGGAAGGACATCGTGTCCGACCTACCCCTGATCCAAGCGGATCGCGCCGTGCCGCCGCCGCCGGCGACCACCTCCACGGGTGGTCGTCGCCGGCGGCTACGGCTCCTGTCCCCCACCGACCGCGTGGTCATCACGCTGATGGTGCTCGTCCCACTGCTGCTCGTCACCGCGCTCGTCTGGCTGCCGGCCCTGGCGACCGTGGTGCTGTCCGGCACCGACTGGGACGGCATCGGTCCACTCAACGAGATCGAGTTCGTCGGCGGGCGCAACTACAGCGACGTGGTGAACATCTACCCGCCGTTCGTGCCAGCGGTCCAGCACAACCTGCTGTGGCTGGCCGTGCTGTTCGTGGTCGCCACGCCGTTCGGCATGTTCCTGGCGGTGCTGCTCGACAAGGAGCTGCGCGGCAGCCGCTTCTACCAGACGGCGCTGTACCTGCCGGTGGTGCTCTCGCTGGCGCTGATCGGCTTCGTCTGGCAGCTGCTCTACTCCCGTGACCAGGGTCTGATCAACGCGGTCCTCGGCACCGGCACCGACTGGTACGGCGACTCGAACGTCAACATCTGGGCGGTCATGGTCGCCTCCGGTTGGCGACACGTCGGCTACATCATGCTGCTCTACCTGGCCGGGCTGAAGGGCGTCGACCCGTCGCTGCGCGAGGCCGCCGCGGTCGACGGCGCGTCCGAGGTCCGGACGTTCTTCCGGGTCGTCTTCCCGGTCATGCGACCGATCAACATCATCGTGCTGGTGGTGACCGTGATCGAGTCGCTGCGGGCGTTCGACCTGGTCTGGGTCGTCAACAAGGGCCGCAACGGCCTGGAGTTGATCTCCGCGCTGGTCACCCAGAACGTGGTGGGTGAGGCGAGCCGGATCGGCTTCGGCTCGGCGCTGGCGACGATCATGCTGGTCGTCTCGCTGGTCTTCATCACCATCTACCTGGCGACCGTGATGAGGGAGAACCGGAAATGAGCGTCGACACCCCGATCCGCCGACGCCGGCTGACCCCGCTGCGGATGCTGCTGCACGGCTTCCTCATCGCCGTGGCGCTGATCTGGCTCTTCCCGATCGCCTGGGCGGTCCTCACATCGTTCCGCTCGTACCAGTACACCGCCGCCCACGGTTACGTCTCGTTCGGCGGCTGGACCATCGACAACTACGTCACGGCCTGGGATCAGGCGGAGTTCGGCAAG
This sequence comes from Micromonospora sp. NPDC049662, assembly GCF_040675055.1. Classification (NCBI taxonomy): domain Bacteria; kingdom Bacillati; phylum Actinomycetota; class Actinomycetes; order Micromonosporales; family Micromonosporaceae; genus Micromonospora; species Micromonospora sp. NPDC049662. Next base: position 61,336 of record NZ_JBFAOC010000030.1, on the reverse strand, counting down.
CACTTCCTCAACTCGGTCTACATCACGGTGCCGGCGGTGCTGCTGACGCTCCTCCTCGCCTCCTGCGTGGCGTTCGTCATCGCCCGGTTCAGCTGGAAGATCAACCTCCTCCTGCTCGGGGTGTTCACCGCCGCCAACCTGCTACCCCAACAGGCGCTGCTCATCCCGCTGTTCCGACTGTTCACCGAGGTGCCGTTGCCGGAGTTCATGAGCGACTCCGAGCTGCTCTACGACAGCTACTGGGGCCTGATCCTGATCAACGTCGCCTTCCAGTGCGGGTTCTGCGTCTTCGTGCTCAGCAACTACATGAAGGCGCTCCCCCACGACCTGTACGAGGCGGCGATGGTCGACGGCGCGAGTGTCTGGCGGCAGTACTGGCAGATCACCATGCCGCTGTGCCGGCCGGCCCTGGCCGCACTGGCCACCCTGGAGGTGACCTGGATCTACAACGAGTTCTTCTGGGCCACCGTCCTCATGCGTACCGGTGACAAGTTCCCGGTGACCAGCTCACTCAACAACCTGCGCGGCCAGTTCTTCACCGACAACAACCTGGTCTCGGCGGGCAGCGTGCTCGTCGCGATCCCCACCCTCGTGATCTTCTTTATGCTCCAGCGGCACTTCGTCCGGGGCCTGACCTTGGGAGCCTCCAAAGGATGACGATCCTGCACCTGCGCCGCGGGCGGACCAGCCTGGTGCTCGACGCGCGCGGCCCGGGGCTGCCCCGCGTGGCGCACTGGGGTGGCGACGTCGGCGACCTGGACGACGACGGCCTGCGCCACCTCGTGGACGCGACCGTGCCACCGGTGGTGCCGAGCAGCTTCGACGAGCCACCCGTGCTGTCGCTGCTGCCGGAGGCGAGCGCCGGGTGGAGCGGCCGACCGGGGTTGGCCGGGCACCGCGACGGGCGGGACTGGTCCACCGCGTTCCGGCTCGACGGTCTCGCCGTCGACGATCCGGCCGACGCCCCGGCCCGGGTCACCGTACGGGCGTCCGACGCGGCCGCCGGGCTGTCCCTGACCATCGAGATCACGCTCGACCCGTACGGCCTGCTGACCATCCGGCACCGGCTCCGCAACGACGGCGACGGCACGTACGAGGTGCGGGAGCTGACCCCGGTGCTCCCGGTGCCGGCGGTCGCCACCGAACTGCTCGACCTGACCGGCCGCTGGTGCCGCGAACGCTCCCCGCAGCGGCACCCGTGGCAGCACGGCGCGTGGGTCCGCGAGGGGCGGCACGGTCGCACCGGACACGACGCCACCCTGCTGCTGGTGGCCGGCACCGCCGGGTTCGACTTCGGCCACGGCGAGATCTGGGCGGTGCACACCGCGTGGAGCGGCGACCACCTCACCGTCGCCGAACGCCGGCCCACCGGCGACTCCACCCTCGGAGGCGGGGAACTGCTGGCCCCCGGCGAGATCCGACTCGCCCCCGGCGAGGCGTACGAGACTCCACTGCTCTACGCCGTCTGGTCCGACGAGGGGCTGGACGGACTCAGCGACGTACTCCACTCGCACGTGCGGGCGCGGCCCGGACACCCGCGATCCCCGCGCCCGGTCACCCTCAACGTCTGGGAGGCGGTCTACTTCGACCACGACCTGGACCGGCTGCGGGCCCTCGCCGACCGCGCCGCGCAGATCGGCGTGGAACGGTTCGTGCTCGACGACGGCTGGTTCCGCGGCCGGCGCGACGACACGGCCGGGCTGGGCGACTGGTACGTCGACGAGGACATCTGGCCCGACGGCCTGCAACCGCTCATCGACCACGTGACCGGCCACGGCCTTCAGTTCGGCCTGTGGGTGGAGCCGGAGATGGTCAACCCCGACTCGGACCTGTTCCGCGCGCACGCCGACTGGCTGCTAACCCTGCCGGGACGACTGCCGCCCGCCTGGCGCCGGCAGCAGGTGCTCGACCTGGGCCGCCCCGAGGCGTACGACTACGTGCTGGAACGCCTCGACGCGCTGCTCACCGAGCATCCCGGGATCAGCTACCTCAAGTGGGACCACAACCGGGACCTCACCGAGGCGGGGCACCACGGCCGGCCCGGGGTGCACGGGCAGACCCTCGCGGTCTACCGCCTCCTCGACGAGCTGCGCCGACGCCACCCCGGCGTGGAGATCGAAAGCTGCTCCTCCGGGGGCGCCCGGGTGGACCTGGCCATCCTGGCCCGCACCGACCGGGTCTGGGCCAGCGACTGCAACGACGCCCTGGAACGGCTCGGCATCCAGCGCTGGACCGGGCTGCTGCTGCCACCGGAGCTCGTCGGCACGCACATCGGGCCGCAGCGTTCGCACACCACCCACCGCGTACACGACCTGGGTTTCCGGGCGGCCACGGCGCTGTTCGGTCACCACGGCATCGAGTGGGACATCGCCTCGATCAGCGCCGCCGAACAGGCCGAGCTGACCGACTGGGTGGCACTGCACAAGCGGCTGCGCCCGCTGCTGCACTCCGGGCGGGTGGTCCGGGTCGACCACCCGGACCCGGCCGTCTGGGCGCACGGCGTGGTCGAGAAGGACAAGACCCGAGCGGTGTACGCGGTGGCCCGGCTCGCCACCTCGGTGGCGCAGACCCCGGGCGCGGTACGGCTGCCCGGTCTCGACCCGGCGCGGCGTTACCGGGTGCGCCCGGTCCCGGACGTGCCACCTCCGGCGACGATCGACCTGTCCGGGCCGCCCTGGCTGGCGTCCGGCGTCACGCTCAGCGGAGCGGCGCTGGCCCGGGTGGGCGTGCAGCTACCCGCGCTGCACCCCGAACAGAGCCTGCTGTTCGAGGTCGACGAGGTCGGCTAGAAATTTCTTTGTCCGGGGTGTCGAGAACGGTGTCGTCGGCTTCTACCTCAGGGTGAGAGCACCGACCACGGTGCGCGGGCGTGAGGAGCGAGACGATGAAGTACATGCTGTTGATGCAGTTCAGCGCCACCGGGACCGACTTCCCCGGCATCGACACCTGGACGCAGGACGAGGTCCGGGCGCACGTCGCGTTCATGGGTGAGGTCAACGAGAAGCTGGCTGCCGATGGCGAGTGGGTCGACGCGCAGGGCCTCGGCGGCCCGCAGCAGGCGCGGATCGTACGTGCCGGCGAGGGCGGCGCGCCGGTCGTGACCGAGGGGCCGTTCGCCGAGACGAAGGAGTTCCTCGCGGGCTTCTGGATCGTCGACGTCGACAGCCCGCAGCGGGCGGTGGGGCTGGCCGCGCACATCTCCACCGCGCCCGGCCCCGGCGGTCGGCCGCTGAACATGCCGATCGAGGTGCACCCGGTGATGTCCGCTCCGTCGCAGGAGCTGTGAGCGCTGACCACCGACCTTCGCATCGAGGACCTGCTGCGCGAACTGGCGCCGCAGGTCCTCGGCGTGCTCACCCGCCGGTTCGGTGACTTCGCCACCGCCGAGGACGCCGTCCAGGAGGCGCTGCTCGCCGCCGCCAGCCAGTGGCCGGCCGACGGGCTGCCGACGAACCCCCGGGGCTGGCTGATCCAGGTCGGCTACCGCCGGATGATCGAGCTGATCCGCGGCGAGCAGGCCCGGCGTCGCCGTGAGGACCTGGTCACCCGTCAGGACCCGGACGACCGGCGGTACGCGCCGGCCCCGGACGAGGAGCTGACCGCCGAGCGGGACGACACCCTGGTCCTGCTCTTCCTCTGCTGCCACCCGGCCCTCGCCGCGGCGTCGGCCGTCGCGTTGACCCTGCGCGCGGTCGGCGGTCTGAGCACCGCCGAGATAGCCCGCGCGTTCCTGGTGCCCGAGGCGACCATGGCGCAGCGGATCAGCCGGGCAAAGCAGCGGATCCGCGCGTCCGGGCTGCCGTTCCGGATGCCCGAGGAGGCGGAGCGGGCCGATCGGCTGGCCGCCGTCCGACAGGTGCTCTACCTGATCTTCACCGAGGGGCACACCAGTACCGCCGGCCCGGACCTGCGCCGGGTCGACCTCGCGGCCGAGGCGATCCGGCTGACCCGGGCGCTGCAGGTACGCCTGCCCGACGACAGTGAGACCGCCGGGCTGCTCGCGTTGCTGCTGCTCACCGAGGCGCGCAGCCCGGCACGAACCGGGCCCTCCGGAGAGCTGATCCCACTGGCCGAGCAGGATCGCAGCCGCTGGGACGCGGCGGCCATCGCCGAAGGCGTCGCACTGGTCACGGCGGCGCTGCCGCGCGGCCCGGTCGGCCCCTACCAGGTGCAGGCCGCCATCGCCGCCCTGCACGACGAGGCTCCCGGCACCGACGCGACCGACTGGCCCCAGATCCTGGCGCTGTACGACGTGCTGGATCGGTTGGCCGGCACCCCGGTGGTGGCGCTCAACCGGGCCGTCGCGACCGCCATGGTGCACGGGCCCGCTGCCGGCCTCCGCGCTCTCGACGCGCTGACCGACGATCCCCGGCTGGCCGGACACCACCGGCTGCCCGCCGCCCGCGCGCACCTGCACGAGATGGCCGGCGACCGGGAACGGGCCATCGCGGACTACCGGGATGCCGCCGCCCGCACGAGCAGCCTCCCCGAACAGCGCTACCTCACTATGCGCGCCGCCCGCCTGGCCGATGCCGGGGTGGAACACTCGATGGCTCGACCGGGAACCGAGGACTGAGGGGCCGTATGGCGTACGTGCTGCTGGGAATCGCGATCCTCGCCGAGGTGGTGGCGACCAGCCTGATCAAGAGCACCGCCGGGTTCACCCGGGTCTGGCCGACACTGGGCTGCCTCGCCGGGTACGCGCTGGCGTTCCTCCTGCTCGCCCAGGCCGTCAAGGAGATACCGGTCGGTGTCGCGTACGCCCTCTGGTCGGGCCTGGGCACTGCGGCCATCGTGGCGATCGGCGCGGTGTTCCTGGGCGAGTCGGTCGGGCCGGTCAAGCTCGTGGGCATCGCGCTGATCATCGCGGGTGTGGTCATCGTGAACCTCACCGGCGAGCAGCACTGACCGCTCTCGGTCACCCGAACGACGCGATGGCCGGGCCCGGTGCGGGCCCGGCCACCTGGCGTCGGTCGCCGCCGGTCGCTCAGCTGGCGGTGCAGCTCACCTGTGGTGTGGGGTTGGCGCCGCTCCAGCCGCCGAGGAAGCCGAAGGTAGCGCTGGCGCCGGCGGCCAGTCGGCCGTTGTAGTCCGCGTTCCGCGCGGTCACCGTGGAACCGCTGCTGGTCACCGTTGCGTTCCAGGACTGCGTGACGCTCTGACCGTTGGCTAGTGTCCACCGTGCTGTCCATCCGGTGATCGCCGACGCGCCGGCGGTCACCCGCACCTCACCCTGGAAGCCGCCCTGCCACTGGTTGGTGATGGTGTACGTCGCCGCGCAGCCACCGGCGGGCGGGGGCGTGGTCGTCGGAGGGGGCGTGGTCGGCGGGGGCGTGGTCGGCGGGGGCGTGGTGGGTGGCGGGGGGCCGCCGAAGACGGTGGCCTCGCGGGAGGTCTGCCGGATGCCGTTGACGCCGTTGAAGACCCGCTGCCCCCAGGTGGTCAGGCTGGCCGGGTTGAAGGCGGTGGCCATGTCGAGATACTCGACGCCACCCCCGTTGCCGCTCCACGACCAGCCGAGCCAGCCGATCCCGTTGGCCTGGCTGTACGCGAGGATGGTGTCCTCGTCCGGGTCGCCGTCGGAGTGGTTGAAGCCGAACTCACCGACCACGATGGGCAGCCCCGCCGCACGGAAGCGGCCCAGATAGTCGGTGATCTCGGCAGCGGTGTCGAAGACGCCGTACATGTGGATGGAGAAGAGCGTGTTGCGGGCCGGGTCGGCGGCGAAGACCGACGCGGCGTTGTCGCGCATCGTGAACGACCAGTCCTGACCCCAGTTCGGGGCGTCCACCATGATGGTGTGGGTCAGGCCCCCGGCCCGCAGCCGCTTGATCGCGTTGGCGCTGTCGGCGGCCCACGAGGCGTAGTTCTGGTTGCCGTACGGCTCGTTGCCGATGTTGACGAGAACGTACCGCTCCTGGCCGACCAGCACGTCCTTCAGGCTGAGCCAGTAGTCGACGGCACGGTCCAGGGTGATCGCGCCACTCTGCTCGCCGTACCCGGTCGTGTCGTGGACCTCCAGCACGCAGATCAGCCGGTTGGTCCTGCACAGCGAGATGACGTTGGCGACGTCGGCGTTGGTGTTCCGGGTCCAGCGGTCGCCGCTGGCGAGCACCACCCGCACGGTGTTCGCGCCGAGCGCCTTGACGTCGGCGAACGAGTTGGTCTGCTGCGGGTACCAGGTGTGCGCGTGGTTGACGCCGCGCATGACGAATTCGGCGCCGTTGGCGTCGTACAGCTTGCCGCCCGCGACGGAGAAGCCGGCCGCGGCGTGCGCCGGTTGACCGAACGCCAGCACGGCGAGCAGCAGCGCGAGCAGGGCGGCGCCGACGGCGGAGAGTCGAGTCTTCATGGCCTTCCTCAGGGAGGACCCCCGATGCCCGGCGAGGGTGGGGTACGACAGGGGAAGGCGGCTGCAGCCCGACAGCCGCCGCCCGACTCCCGGCGGCGCGCATCAGCCTAGGGCGATGGATCAGCCCTCGCAACCGGTTCAGTAGAACGCTCGAAGGGGCGGACGGCCGTGACGGCCCGCGCGGACGCGGGGGGGGACGGGGGGGGGGTGCCCACCCCCACCAATTATCGCCCCCCCACGGGGTTAAAAGGGGAG
>NZ_JBFAOC010000030.1:21753-54719 GCF_040675055.1 Micromonospora sp. NPDC049662 | reverse complement strand
CCGGCTTGCCGGCCTCGAAGAACGCCTTCACGAACCGCACCGCGTCCGGATCCGACCGCAGGAAGTCCGGGTTCGCGCGGGCCGTCACGGGGCGGTCATCCCCACCACAGGATGTGCGCCACACCGAGGGTCTTAACCGGTTAAGAGGACCGTAGGCGGGTCCACGACATCCGTCAAGCATCGCCCGGCCGAACCGGACGGGAGGGTTGACCGTTGCTGACCTGGGTATCCCGGGACGAACCGTCGGCGAGAAGGAGATAACGGGATGGTGAGCGTCGGCTACACCCTGATGTGCGAGCAGGCCGGACCGAAGCAACTGGTGGACCACGCGGTGCGGGCCGAGGCGGCCGGCTTCGACCAACTGGTGATGTCCGACCACTACTACCCGTGGCTGGACTCGCAGGGCCACTCCCCGTACGCCTGGTCGGTGCTCGGCGCGGTCGCGCACGCCACCTCCCGCGCGGAGCTGATGTCCTTCGTGACCTGCCCGATCCGCCGCTACCACCCGGCCGTGGTCGCCCAGAAGGCCAGCACCATCGGCGCGCTCTCGGACGGGCGGTTCACCCTCGGCCTGGGCGCCGGGGAGAACCTCAACGAGCACGTGGTCGGCGGCTGGCCGCACGTGCAGCAGCGCCACGAGATGTTCGAGGAGGCGTTGCAGATCATCCGTCCGCTGCTCAACGGCGAGACGTTGACCTTCTCCGGTAACCACTTCGACGTACCCGACGCCTACGTCTGGGACCGCCCCGCGCGGCCCGTTCCGATGGCGATCGCCGCCTCCGGCCGGCAGTCCGCCACGCTCGCCGCCGAGTACGGCAACGGCCTCGTCTCCACCGAGCCCGACCGGCACATCATCGAGATGTACGACGACGCGGGCGGCGCGGGCCAGCCCCGCTACGGGCAGGTGGCGATCTGCTACGGCCCGGACGAGGCCGAGTGCCGCAAGATCGTGCACGACCAGTTCCGCTGGTTCGGCATGGGCTGGAAGGTCAACGCCGACCTGCCGGGGCCGGAGTCCTTCGCCGCCGCCACCCAGTTCGTCCGCGAGGAGGACGTCGCCGAGGGCATCTCCTGCGGCCCGGACGTGGAAGCGCACGTCGACGCGTTCCGCAAGTTCGTCGACGCCGGCTTCACGCACGTGGCGATCATCCAGGTCGGCGGGGAGACGCAGCCGATGTTCCTGGACTGGGCGCAGGATCAGCTACTGCCCCGGCTCCGGGAGCTGTGAGCCACCCGACGGGCCGCGAACGGATCCGGCCGGCCGGGCACACGCCCGCCGGCCGGGTCGGGTTGACCGAGCTGCGGCTGACGGTCCTGCTCAAGCTGGTGCGCTGAGGCGTCGTCAGCGGCGCAGGCCCAGTGCGCTCAACACCTCGCGGGACGCCACCCGGGCCGGGTCGAGCACCGCACGCCGGGTCCACCGGGCCGCCGGCGTGACGGTGGCCCGCCAGACCGCGCGCAGGCCACGCGCCACCGGTACGACCGTCACCGACCAGACCCAGCGGATGCCCGACAGCAGCGGACGTACGGTGTGCCGCCACAGCCAGCGCAGCCCCAGCCCGACCGGGCGCAGCAGCAGTCGGTAGACCCACCGCAGCAGCCAGCCGGCGGTCCGCCACGCCCCCACCAGCGCGGCCACGACCAGCCGGCCGAACCCGACGACGAGCCACCAGACTCCCCGCGCCAGGCCGACCACGACCCACCGGACCGCCCGCGCCAGCGCGACGAGCACGGCGCCCACCGCCCCGGCGAGCACGGCGACGCCGCGCCACAGCAGCCGTCCGGCGGGGGCGAGGGCCACGCCCAGCCAGCGCAGCGGCCGCACGACCAGGTGCTCGGCCAGCCAGACCAGCGCCCGGCCCAGGGCCACCAGAGGTGGGCGCAGCCCGTGGCGGGCCAACCACACCAGCGGCGTCCAGAGGATCGTGCGGACCGCCCCGGCGAAGGCGTACGCCAGCCACACCAGCGGCAGCCAGACAAGCGTGCGGGCCACCCACGCCACACCCCGTCCCAGCCACACCAGGGGCACCCAGACGAGATTGCGGGCCACCCACGCGACACCGCGCCCCAGCCACACCAGGGGCACCCAGACGAGATTGCGGGCCACCCAGCGCAGGGGACGCCACAGCAGATGGTCGGCGCACCAGAGCAGCGGACGCCACACCAGCCGGTCCAGGGCCCAGACCAACGGGGCCACCAGCCAGTCGCGCAGGAACCGTCCAACCGGGGTGAGCAGGTACCGGCCCAGCAGCCGGCCGGCAGCCGCGATCAGCTCCCAGAGCAGGCGTACCGGCAGCACGAAGACCAGCGCGACACCGCGCGCGACGGCCGCGACGAGCGGCAGCGCGACGGTGTCCGGCTCGGTCGTGGGCACGGCCGGCGGCACCCGGTCCACGAGCGTCACCGTCGGCGCGGCCGGCCGGTCGATCGACGGCGCGGCCGGCGGCGGACGAAGGGTGGGGCGGTCGGTCACGGTGGGCACGGTAGCCCGGCAACGCCATCCGCCGGGGCCCCCGGCGCGGTCACAGGTCGATGGTGGCCAGCAGCGGATAGTGGTCGGAGGCCGTGTCCGTCGTCGCGTCGCGGATCACCCGGCAGCTCCGCACCCGCTCGGCCACCGCTCGGCTGCCCACAAGGTAGTCCAGGCGCATCCCGGCGAACTCCGCGCCGCCGAACCGGGTGGGGACGGTCAGACCCGCGGCCTCCGGCGCGTCGGCGTTGGCGGACGGCCACAGGTCGACCAGGTCGGCGGCGAGCAGCCGGGCGACCGCGCGGGTGTCCACGGCACCGCCGCGCCGACGGAGGTGCCGTCGCTTGTAGAGACCGGGCAGTCCGTCCAGACGAGCGGTGTGGTCAACCGTCGGATCGAGCGAGTTGAGATCACCCGCGAGCAGGGTCAACGGCCCGGGGGCGCGGCGCAGGGCAGCGACCAGCCAGTCGACCTCCATCCGTCGGCGGCCTCCGGAGTACGGGTACAGGTGGGTGCCGAGCACGGTGAGCGGCCCGGCCGGGGTGGACACCTCGACGCGGGCGGCGGCGTGGTGGAACGGCCGACGCAGGGGCCCCGCGGCGAGCGCCCGGTACGGCGGCCGGACCAGCACCGCCACCGGCTGCCCGAAGCAGGACCGGGCCAGGTGGGGCGTCATCCCGACCCGGTCCGCGATGGTGGCCATCAGTCCCGCCCGGTCGAAGCCGCGCAGCTCCTGCAACACCAGCACGTCCGGCGCCTGCTGGTCGACGACCTGGACCACCCGGTCCAGCCGGTCGGAGCCGCCACCCCGGCCGCCGGTACGGATGTTCCAGGTCATCACCCGAAGCATCGCGGTGCTCAGTCGGGTCGGCCGGCCCGCGCCAGCTCGTCGTCGAGGGTGTCCACGTCCTCCGACTCGATGGCCGGTTGGTTGCCCTCGGCCAGGTCGGCGTTGGGGCGGATCACGAGGTACAGCAGGCCGATCCAGAGCGCCGAGAGCAGGATCGCGCCCATGAAGTCGGTCGGGTGGTGCATCCCCCGGTACATCCGGGAGATCGCGACCCCGGCCGGCATGATCACGGCCAGCGCCACGAAAATCCACCGCCACCAGCGGTCGGTACGCGGGAACACGATCAGCGTGATCGCCAGCCAGACGCAGATCGTGGCCGCGATGTGCCCGGACGGGAACGAGGAGGTCGGCATCTGCCCGTCCAGGTTCTCCACCGGCGGACGCGGCCGGCCGACCACGTGCGCCGAGGCGAGGAAGAGGGTCAGCTCACCGACCATCGCCAGCACCACGAACAGCACAGGCCGCCACCGCCGCCACACCGCGAGCACCAGCGGGCAGAACACCAGCGAGATGAGCAGGATGGCGTGGGTGTCCCCGAACTTGCTCCACCACCAGCTCACGTCGGTCAGCACGTCGGTGTGCCGGTCGGCGAACCAGCGGGGGACCTCGGTGTCCAGGGTCGCGAAGAAGGTGCCCTTGGCGTGGTAGCTGACGAACGTGCCGAAGCCGTACAGCGCGCCGAACACCAGCACCCAGCCGACCAGCAGCTCGGCCACCGCCGAGCGGGGATGCGCCAGCACATGCTCCTCGGCCGGGGCGATGGCGATGTCGTGCCCCGCCTCCGGCTCCAGGCCCTCGGTCAGCGGCGGCACCGGCTTGCCGCGCTCGCGCCGCCACAGCCGGAAGGCGTACGCGGTGACGCCCAGCCAGGCGGCACCGAGCAGCCAGGCGCCCAGCACGTCGGAGACGAAGTGCACGCCCAGCGCGATCCGGGTCAGCCCGATCAGCGCCACCAGCACGCCGACGCCGACGATCGCGGGCTTGCGCCAGCGGGGCGCCATCGCCGGCAGGAACACCAGCAGCAGCGCCCCGTACGCGACGATGGAGCCGAGCGCGTGCCCGCTCGGGAAGCTGTTGCCGGGCGCGCTGGCCACCGGGACGTCCACCACCGGGCGGAGTCGACCGACGAGCGCCTTGAGCGACGGGTCGAGGATCAGCCCACCGACCCCCGTGACGATCAGGTAGACGGCCAGCCGGGGCTGCCGCCGGATCAGCAGACCGATCGCGGGGATCGCGACCAGCCAGATGAGGATCGGCCGGCCACCCAGGTCGGTCACCGCCTGGAGCACGGTCACCAGCGCGTGGTGTGGGGCGACGAGCGAGTTGAACCACTCGGCTAGCTCGTGGTCGGCGTCCTGCAACGGGCTCCACCGGAAGCGGACGAGCAACAGCAACAGTCCGAACGCCGCACCGGCGCCGATGACGGCGACCAGACCGGCGATGCTCCGTTCGGCGAAGTGACCGATCGGACGCCGAGTCACATCTTTGACCGCGGTCACCCCGCACCTCCCTTGTCGTACCTGGCGAGGCGAGGTACCCGATCCGCGTCCGGCGTACACCCGGACGCGCTCAGAGCGCGGTCATGTCCCCGGTGTCGAACAACTCGGCGCGGTCGGCCTCCGGCTCCCACAGGTCGGGCTGCGCCGGCTCCTGCACGCCGATCCGCAGCGCCTCCAACTGGGCGGCGAAGGCCAGCCCGCCGAAGAGCGCCATGCCGGTCAGGTTGGCCCACAGCAGCAGCGCCATCATGCCGGTCAACGCGCCGTACGTCTGCCCGAAGCCCTCGCTGAACTTGACGTACGCGGCCAGCAGCAGGCTGGCCAGCCACCACAGGGCCGTGGCGATGCCGGCGCCGAAGAACAGCCACGACAGGCCGGGCTGGTTGCGGCGCGGCGCGTGCCGGAACAGCACCGCCACGGCGAGCACGGTCAGGCCGAGGCTCAACGGAAACCGGATCACGTTCCAGATGATGTTGGCGGTCTCGCCCCACTCGTAGTGCTCGCGCACCGAGTCGCCCATCGCGCCGCCGCCGACGAGGATCAGGAAGCCGGCCAGCGCGGGCAGACCGGCGGTGACCGCCAGGACGGCCGCCCGCAGGTACTTCCACAACGCCGGGCGGTCCCGCTCGACGCCGTAGATGCGGTTGGCGCCCCGCTCGATCTGGGCCATCGTGGTGGTCAGCGCGACCAGACCGGTGAGCAGACCCAGGGTGAGCGCCAACTCCCCCGCGTCCTCGACGCGTTCGCCCTCGCCGAGCAGTTCGCCGACCACCTCGGCGCTCTGGCCGGGGGTGAGCGCCAGCACGGTGTCGGCGACGACCCGGCCGCCCTCCTCGACGCCCAGCTCGCTGATCAGACCGGTGAGCGCGATGAGGAACGGCACCACGGCCAGGCAGAGCTGCAACGCGAACGCGCGGGAGTGGCTGAACCCGTCGCCGTAGCGGAACCGGATGAACGCGTCCCGCAGCAGGTGCCAGCCGCCCTTGCGGCGCAGTGTGCGCCAGGCGTCGTCGGCCGACAGCTCCTCGTCGGCCATCAGCCGGGTCTCCGGCACGATCCGGGTGCTACTCACGGCGCGCTTCCTCGATCAGCTGCTCGCCCCGCTCCCCGGCGCCCTGTGCGTCGACGGACAGGTCGGGAGCGTCCTCGGGCTGCGGAACGCAGAGCCACAACGCCTGCGGCCGGATCTCGGCGCGGAGCTGCCGTCCGGGGGCGATGAGGTCGCCGTCCAGCTCCCGTGGCTGCGGGCGGTTGCTGCTGACCACCACCGTCCGGCCGCGGAAGACCTCCATCTGCGGCACCTGGCCGCTGCGGCGGACCACGGCCCAGCCGAGCGCGAGCCAGTGCCGCAGGTTACGCGGGGTGAGCACGGCGACGTCGAGCCAACCGTCGTCCGGCTCGGCCTCGGTCAGCAGGGTCACGCCGCCCTGGAGCCGGCCGACGTTGGCGATCAGCACCGAGCGGGCCCGGCGGCGCACCGGCGGGCGGTCGTCGATGCGGATCTGCACCCGCATCGGCCGGTCCCGCAGGTGCTTCACGGCACCCATCACGTACGCCGGCCAGCCGATGCGGGCCTTGGTGGTCTCGTTCGTGGCGTCGAGCATCTGGGCGTCGAAACCCATGCCGGCCATCACGGTGAAGTACTGGTCCTCCACCGCGCCGACGTCGAGCAGCCGCCGACCGCGTTCGACGGCGACCTGGAGGCCCGCCGGGAGGTCGGTGGAGAGGCCGAGGTTGGCGGCGAGCAGGTTGCCGGTGCCCTGCGGCAGAACGGCGAGGGCCACGTCGGTGCCGACAAGCGCGCTGACGCAGGACATCACGGTGCCGTCGCCGCCGCAGGCGAAGACCAGGTCGACGCCGTCCTTGACGGCCTGTTCGGTCTGGCCCCGGCCCGGGTCGTCGACGGTCGTCTCGAACCACCGCGGCTCGGGCCACCCGGCGGCGGCGAGCGCGTCGTTCACGGTGCGGCGCAGCTCGTCGAGATCGGTGACCTTCGCCGGGTTGACCACCACGGCGGAGCGCAGCCCGCCGTCGCCACCTGAGGGGCGCCTGTCCTGTCCAGCATCCACGGCGTCAGTGTGCAGCACCGGGCCGCTGTCAGCGACCCGGCGAACCGCAGGCGTCGGAAGTGCCACAGACAGGTTTCAACGCGCGGGTGCCCGTCACGCCGCCGCGCGCAGCGCCGCCTCCACCCGGCGGCGCAGATCGTCGAGGTCGACCCCGGCCTCGGTGAGCACCAGCGCGCCCAGTCCCTGGCCCTCACGCAGCACCCCGAGCAGGATGTGCTCGGTGCCGATGTGCTTGTGTCGCAGCCGCAGCGCCTCCCGCAACGACAGCTCCAGCGCCTTCTTCGAGCGGGGTGAGAACGGGCCGCCCAGGTAGCGGCGACGCCCCCAGCGGCGACGCGGGGCCGGCACCGCCTCGCGCAGCGCGTCGGGGCCGAAGGACTGTTCGATGCGGGCCACGATCGCGGCGAGGTCGATGCCGATCTCGCGCAGCGCCGCCGCGTCCGCGTCGCCGAGGCCGGCGCCCCCGCCCGTGGTGTGCCGCCGGACCCGCTCGCGCAGGTCGTCGGCGCGGACCCCGGCGTCGGCCAGCACCCGGCCGGCCAGGCCGTCCTCGTCGGCGAGCAGGGCGAGCAGCAGGTGTTCGGTGCCGACCGGCCGCCGGCCCTCGGCCCGGGCCTCCTCGAGCGCCCGCCGCACCACGCCTCGCGCCCGATCGGTGAACCGTTCGAACATCACGCCTCCCAGGATGAGTTGACCGCCGGTCGCCCGGCGTGCTTCTTGTGCACCGCCTGCCGGCTGACCTCGAGCGCGTCGGCGATCTCCTGCCAGGACCAGCCCTGTCGCCGGGCGTTGTCCACCTGGACCACCTCGAGTCGCTCGAGCAGCCGGCGCAGCGCGCGGACGGCGCGGAGCCCGACCCGGGGGTCGGTGCTGCCGGCTGCCGCCGCGAGTTCCGTTGCCTGACTCATGGGTGTCAACATACGTTGACAGACGCCATTCGTCAACATTCGTTGACACCGCGAACCCTGGTTCGCGTACCCCATGGGTCGATCCCACCCACACGCTGCAGTCATCCGACTACCCTCGGTACGGGGACAGCGTGGTCGTGCCGGGCGCGACGCCCGGGAGGTGGTATCGGATGGCGGCATCGGCCGACGCGGAGGTGCTGGTCGGCCTCGGCTCGGACGGTGACCTACCGGTCGTGGAGCAGGCCGCCCACGAGGCCGCCGGCCACGGGCGGCCCCTGCACCTGGTGCACACCTTCGACTGGCACGCCGCCTTCGCGGCGGACACCGTGGCCGCGCCCCGCGACGCCGCCGAGAGTCTGATCACCCGGGCCGCCCAGCTCGCCCACCAGGTCGAACCAGGCCTGACCGTGCGCGCCGAGATCGTCGAGAGCGCCATGCTGCCCACCCTCATCCGCCGGTCCGAGACGGCCTTCCTGCTGGCCGTCGGGGACAGCGGAATGGCCGGCAGCGGTCAGTGCGTACCGGCCGACACGCCCGCCGTGCAGTTGGCGGCGCGGGCCAACTGCCCACTGCTGGTGGTCCGCCGCGAACCGCCGCCGCAGGGACCGGTCCTGGCCGGAGTGGACGGCTCGCCCAGCTCGCACCTCGCCCTGCGGTGGGCCGTGGAGTGCGCCGCCCGACGCGGCGCGCGCCTCGTGGCCCTGCGGGTGGTGGAGAGCGACGAGGACACCGACGCGGTCACCGAGCAGCTCGGCGAGGCGCTGGCCCGGCACGCCGGCCGGCACACCGCAGTGCCCACCGAGTGCCGGGTCGTCCGCGGCGACCCCGCGCAGGTGCTCATCGACACGTCCCGGTCGGCCCAGATGGCGCTGGTCGCCGCCCGGGGTGACGAACCGGGACGCGCCATGCTCGGCGCGGTCGCCCAGTCCCTGCTCTACCACTCCCCCGCCCCGGTCGTCGTCGTACGCGGCCTCGCCGAGGTGCCGCTGACCGGGCCCGACGCCCACCCGAGGAGGGACCAACGACCCTGACCAACCACGTCCGCAGCGGCGAGGCTGGACGGCGAACACCCACCCCCTACCCGCGAGAGGCAGCATCATGGACACCGCTCTCGACGCGCAGCGCGCACTCACCGACGACGAGCTGCGCCGGCTGGACGCCTACTGGCGGGCCGCGAACTACCTCACCGTCGGGCAGATCTACCTGCTGGGCAACCCCCTGCTGCGCGAGCCGCTGACCCCCGACGACATCAAGCCCCGGCTGCTCGGGCACTGGGGCACCAGCCCCGGGCTCAACCTGATCTACGCCCACCTCAACCGGGTGATCGTCGCCCGCGACCTGAACGCCATGCTGGTCACCGGCCCCGGGCACGGCGGCCCGGCCATCGTGGCCAACACGTGGCTGGAGGGCACCTGGTCCGAGCGCTACCACGACGTCGCACGCGACGAGACCGGCATGGCCCGGCTGTTCCGCCAGTTCTCCTTCCCCGGCGGCATCCCCAGCCACGTCGCGGCGGACGTGCCAGGTTCGATCCACGAGGGCGGCGAGCTGGGGTACGCCCTGAGCCACGCCTACGGCGCCGCGTTCGACCACCCGGATCTCGTGGTCGCCTGCGTGGTGGGCGACGGTGAGGCGGAGACCGGCCCACTGGCCGGCAGTTGGCTCTCCAACGTCTTCCTCAACCCGGCGCGCGACGGCGCGGTGCTGCCCATCCTGCACCTCAACGGCTACAAGATCGCCAACCCGACCGTGCTGGCCCGGATACCCGAGGCGGACCTGCTCGACCTCATGCGGGGCTCGGGTTACGAGCCGTACGTGGTGGCCGGCGACGACCCGAGCATGGTGCACCGCACTCTCGCCGCCACCATGGACCGGGCGCTGGACGAGATCGCCACGATCCAACGCCGGGCCCGCTCCGGCGGCGTCGTCGAGCGTCCCCGCTGGCCGACGATCATCTTGCGGACGCCGAAGGGCTGGACGGGACCGCACGAGGTCGACGGTACGGAGGTGGAGGGCACCTACCGCGCGCACCAGGTGCCGCTGTCCGGCGTACGTGACAACCCGGCGCACCTGGCCGAGCTGGAGCGCTGGCTACGCAGCTACCGACCGGAGGAGCTGTTCGACGCCACCGGAGCGCCGGTCGACGAGCTGCGGACCCTGCCGCCGCGCGGTGACCGGCGGATGAGCGCCAACCCGGTCACCAACGGCGGAGTGGTCCTGCGTGACCTGGCCCTGCCCGACTTCGGCGCGTACGGCGTGGACGTACCCGAGCCGGGTCAGCCGATGGCCGGCGCGACCGGGGTGCTCGGTCCGTGGATCCGCGACGTGATCGCCGCCAACCCGCAGACGTTCCGGCTGTTCGGCCCGGACGAGGTCGCGTCCAACCGGTTGGGCGCCGCCTTCGAGGTGACCGACCGCGCCTGGATGGCCGCCACGGTCCCCGGCGACGACCACCTCTCCCCGGACGGCCGGGTCATGGAGGTGCTGTCCGAGCACCTGTGCCAGGGCTGGCTGGAGGGTTACCTGCTGACCGGCCGGCACGGGGTGTTCACGAGCTACGAGGCGTTCATCCACATCGTCGACTCGATGCTCAACCAGCACGCCAAATGGCTGAAGGTGACCCGGGCCATCCCCTGGCGACAGCCGATCGCCTCGCTGAACTACCTGCTGTCCAGCCACGTCTGGCGGCAGGACCACAACGGCTTCTCCCACCAGGACCCGGGCTTCATCGACCACGTGGTCAACAAGAAGGCCGAGGTGGTCCGCGTCTACCTGCCGCCGGACGCCAACACCCTCCTCGCCACCATGGACCACTGCCTGCGCAGCCGGCACTACATTAACGTGGTCGTGGCCGGCAAGCAGCCGGCGCCCAGCTGGCTCACCGTCGACGAGGCGATCCAGCACGCCCGCCGCGGCCTCGGCATCTGGGAGTGGGCCAGCACCGACGACGACAGCGAGCCGGACGTCGTCCTCGCCTGCTGCGGCGACGTGCCCACCCTGGAGACGCTGGCCGCCGCCGACCTGCTGCGCCAGCACCTGCCGGAGCTGAAGGTCCGCCTGGTCAACGTCGTCGACCTGATGCGCCTGCAACCGGACACCGAACACCCGCACGGCCTGCCCGACAAGGAGTTCGACACCATCTTCACCCCGGACCGACCGGTCATCTTCGCCTACCACGGCTACCCCTGGCTCATCCACCGCCTGACCTACCGCCGGTCCAACCACGAGAACCTGCACGTACGCGGCTACAAGGAGGAGGGCACCACCACCACCCCGTTCGACATGGTGATGCTCAACGACCTGGACCGGTTCCACCTGGTCATCGACGTCATCGACCGGGTGCCGGGGCTGGGCGCGCGCGCCGCGCACCTACGCCAGCGGATGGTCGACGCCCGACAGGCGGCCCGCGACTACACCCGCCGGTACGGCGAGGACGACCCACAGGTCGCCGAGTGGCGGTGGCTCCGCGAGACCGACCCGACCAACCCCTGAAGGAGGACGACGTGCGGGACGCGGAGATTCTGGTCGGCTACGACGGCTCGACCGACGCGTCGGTGGCCCTTGACTGGGCGTTGGCCGAGGCCGAGCGCAGCGGCCAGCCGGTGCGGCTGGCGTACATCTTCGAATGGCTGACCGTGGCCAGTTGGGTCGGTCCGGGCGTGGCGCCCGGCATCTGGCCGGACGACACCGCCCGGCGGCAGGTGGACGACCTGGTCCGCAAGGCCGCCGCGGACGCCGCCACCGTGCATCCCGGCCTGACGGTCACCGGC
The DNA here is from genome assembly GCF_040675055.1 of Micromonospora sp. NPDC049662. NCBI lineage: Bacteria > Bacillati > Actinomycetota > Actinomycetes > Micromonosporales > Micromonosporaceae > Micromonospora > Micromonospora sp. NPDC049662. Next base: position 43,153 of record NZ_JBFAOC010000030.1, on the reverse strand, counting down.
GAGGTGTACGACGGACCGCCCGCCCTCGTCTTGCAGGAACGCTCCACCGACGCGGGGATGCTGGTGCTCGGCAGCCGGGGCCACGGCGGGTTCGGCGGGCTGCTGGCCGGCTCGACGGCGGTGGCGGTCGCCGCGCACGCCCACTGTCCCGTCGTCATCGTCCGCGACGGCGCGGCCCACGGCCCGGCCGACCCCGTGACGGTCGGGGTGGACGCCTCCGAGCCGTCGCTGGTGGCACTCGGCTTCGCGGCCGAGCGGGCAACCCAACGACGGGTACCGCTGCGCGTGCTGCACGCCTGGACGCCCGGCCCGGGTGGGGCGGCCGGGACGCCCGACGAGCGGGCGGCCGTCGAGGAGGCGGTCGAACCCTGGCGGCGGACGTTCCCCGAGCTGGAGGTCGCGGTCGACCTCGTCGGGGGCAGTCCGGCGGCGACGCTGATCGAGGCGAGCCGGTCGGCCCAGTTGGTGGTGGTCGGCAGCCGGGGACGGGGCGGGCTGGCCGGGATGCTGCTCGGCTCGGTCAGCCAGCAGGTCATCCAGCACGCCGGCTGCCCGGTCGCCGTCGTCCGGGAGCGTTGACGCCCGACCCTCCGGCACACCGCCCAGCAAAGCGCACGATGAAACGGCAACACACCGCGCTAAGGAAGGGCCCCTTTCTAACGCCTGGTGTATAGGAAGGGCACCCTCCTTACAAGTCGAAGGTTGGGCACGATGGTCGAGACGGAAAGGTCGTGACGATGAGTCAGGAAAGTTCGCTGACCACCGCGCTGGCGGAGGCCGCTGCCACCGCCGGCCACGCCCCCTCGGTGCACAACACGCAGCCCTGGCGTTGGCGGGTACTCCCCGACTCGCTGGAACTGCACACGGTCGCCGACCGGCAGCTCGCGGCCGGCGACCCGGAAGGGCGACTGCTGGCGGTCAGCTGCGGCGCCGCCCTGCACCACGCCCGGGTGGCGCTGGCCGCCGAGGGCTGGCGCGCGGTGGTGCGCCGCCTGCCCGACCCGGGCGAGGAGAGCCTGGTGGCCCGTCTGACCGACCTGAGCCGGACCGAGGCCGATCCGGACGCCATGCGCCTCGTGCAGTGCATGTCGGTGCGGCACACCGACCGACGGCCGGTCAGCGACGAGCCGGTGCCCACCGACGCGATGGGGGAGATCACCCGGGCGGTCACCGCCGAGGGCAGCCGCCTGCAGATCCTCGACCGCGACCAGGTGCTGGAGCTGGCCGCCACGGCCGGGCACGCCGGCGCGGTCGAGGCCGAGGACCCGGAGCTGCGCGCCGAGATGGCGTACTGGACGAGCCGCGCCGAGACCGGCACCGGCCTGCCCGCCGACGTGCTCCCCGCGGAGCCGCCACAGACCACCGTGCCGGGCCGCGACTTCGGCCGCCCCGGCAGCCTGCCGATCGGTCCCGGCCACGACCGGATGGCGGTGTACGCGCTGCTGCACGGCGACGAGGACGACCGGGACAGCTGGCTCCGTGCCGGTGAAGCCCTCTCCGCCGCCTGGCTGACCGCGACCCGGCTCGGCGTGTCGGTGGTACCCCTCAGCGCGGTCGTCGAGGTCCCGGGAACCCGGCAGACACTGCGTCAGGTGCTCGCCGGCATCGGCTTCCCGTACCTCGTGCTGCGCCTGGGGATCGCGGACCCGGCGCACGCGGGGCCGCCGCACACCCCGCGACTGGCCAGCGAGCAGGTGGTCGACACCTCGGCGGTGCGCGGCGACCAGGCCTGACGGGTCGATCGTCGCCGCCGGTCGACGCTACGATCGCGCGGTGACCAGCAGCGTCCCGCAGCCTCGCCCGGAAACCCCGGTGACGCCGTCGCTCGGGCTGAGCCCGCTGTCGCGGGTTCGCCTCGACGAACTGCTCCAGGAGATGCTGGACCGGGTCGGCGAGGTGATGACCAGTCGGGAGCGGCTGCGGGCGCTGCTCGACGCGGTCGTCGGCATCGGCACCAACCTGGATCTGCGCACCACCCTGCGGCGCATCGTGCAGGCGGCCTGCGAGCTGGTCGGCGCCCGGTACGGCGCGCTGGGCGTGGTCGGCCCGGACCGGTTGCTGCACGACTTCATCGTGCACGGCATCACGCCCGAGCAGCACGCGCAGATCGGCGACCTGCCGCACGGGCGGGGTGTGCTCGGCCTGCTCATCGACGATCCGCGCCCGCTGCGCATGCCGGACATCACCCAGCACCCGCGCTCCTACGGCTTCCCGGCCAACCACCCGCCCATGCACAGCTTCCTGGGCGTGCCGGTACTCATCCGGGACCAGGTGTTCGGCAACCTCTACCTGGCCGAGAAGCAGGGCGGCGCGCAGTTCACCGAGGACGACGAGGAGATCGTCGTCGCGCTCGCCGCCGCCGCCGGCGTGGCCATCGAGAACGCCCGCCTGTACGCCCTGGCCCACCGGCGGGAACGCTGGCTCGCCGCGACCGCCGAGATCACCACTGTGCTGCTCGGCGAGGTACGCCGCACCGACGCGTTGGCGCTGGTCGCCCGACGGGCCCGGGAGGTCGCCGAGGCGGAGCTGGCGCTGGTGCTGCTGCACGACAGCGAGTCCGCGCAGTTCACCGTGGAGGTCGTCGACGGCGTCGACGAGCAGGCCCGCGCGCTGGTCGGCGCGGTCCTGCCGGCCGCCGACACCAGCTTCGGGGCGGCCGTCGCCGAGGGCCGGCACGACCAGGTGGACGACCTGGCCCACGCCGCGCCGTGGCCGGCGCTGCTGCACACCGGGCCCGCGATCGTCTCGCCGCTGGCCACCGCCGACACTCTGCACGGCGTGCTGATCGTGGCGCACCGGCCCGAGCGCGGCGGCGGCGCCAGCGAAGAGGACGTGGCGCTGCTGGGCAGCTTTGCCGGTCAGGCGGCGCTGGCCATGGAACGGGCGCGTGGTCAGGAGGAGCGCGAGCTGTTGGTGGTCCTGGAGGACCGCGAGCGGATCGCCCGGGACCTGCACGACGTGGTGATCCAGCGGCTCTTCGCCACCGGCCTGCAGTTGCAGAGCGCCGCGCCGATGATGGCCCGCCCCGAGGTCGCCAAGCGGATCAACGCGGCCGTCGACGACCTCGACGACACCATCCGCGACATCCGGCGGACCATCTTCGAGCTGCGGACACCGATGACCGCCGCGCTGCGTACCGAGATCCGCGAGGCGGTCGAGCTGGCCGCCGAATCCCTGGGTTTCAAGCCGCACCTGAAGCTGACCGGCCCGGTGGACAGTGCCGTCCCCGACGCCATCCGCCCGGAGCTGGCCGCCGTGCTGCGCGAGGCGCTGTCCAACACGGTCCGCCACGCGCGGGCCACCCGCGTCGACGTGGCCGTACGCGTCGAGGGCGAGCAGGTGAGCGTGACGGTCACCGACGACGGGGTGGGCTGCGACCCGAGTGCGGCCCGAGGCGGCCTGATCAACCTGCGCGAACGCGCCGACCGCCGCAACGGCGCCTTCACGATCCGCCCCGCCGACCCCCACGGAACCGAGCTGCACTGGTCAGTGCCCCTGCGCGACTGACCGACGCCAGTCCTTCGACCGCGCCGATCTTGCACTTTCGGTGGACGATATGAGGAGCAAGGTCGGGTTTGTCGGCGCAGAAAGTGCAAGATCGCGGGAATGGGGGCGGCTCAGGGAGTCTTGCCGAGCAGGCGGGTGGCCAGGACCGCCGCTTGGGTGCGGCGCTCCAGTCCCAGCTTGGCCAGCACGCTGGACACGTAGTTCTTCACCGTCTTCTCGGCGAGGAACATCCTTCCCGCGATCTCCCGGTTGGTCAGCCCCTCGGCCACGTACTCCAGGATCCGCCGCTCCTGCTCGGTGAGCGACTTCAACTCGCGCGGCTGCTCGACGCCGTTGCGGATGCGGTCCAGCACGCGCCTGGTGATCGCCGGATCGAGCAGGGACTGCCCGGCCGCCACCCGGCGCACCGCGTCGACCAGATCGGTGCCGCGGATCTGCTTGAGCACGTACCCGGCGGCACCCGCCATGATCGCGGCGAACAGCGCCTCGTCGTCCTCGTACGAGGTCAGGATCAGGCCCTTGATGGACGAGTCGACGGCCCGGACGTCGCGGCACACGTCGATGCCGTTGCCGTCGGGCAGCCGGGCGTCGAGGATCGCCACGTCCGGCCGCAGCGCCGGGATGCGACGCGACGCCTCCTGCGCGGAGCCGGACTCACCGACCACCTCGATGTCGCCGCTGCTCTGCAGCAGGTCGGCCAGGCCACGGCGGACGACCTCGTGGTCGTCGAGGAGGAAGACGCGGATCATCCCTCGTTTCTACCCGCGCCGCACGACGGGTGCACGGGCCGAAGGTCCCGAACGGAGGGACCGACCGTCGATGGGGCGGTCGGGCCCGGTGGGTCGGGACGTCCGGCCCTGCTCGCCGCCGCCCGATCGGCGGACCGTGAGGGTGTGCCAGCCGTCGCGGCTCGACGACCGGCCCAGGGAAAGGAGCACCGCCATGGACATCGGCTACACCGCGAACCACCTGCGGACCGCCGCCGACAGCGCGGTCCGGGCGCCGTCGCTGCACAACACGCAGCCGTGGCGGTTCCGGCTGCGTGCCGGCGGGATCGAGGTGCTGGCCGACCCGTCACGTCGGCTGCCGGAGACCGACCCCAGCGGCTGGGGCGTACGGGTCGCCTGCGGCGCGGCCCTGTTCAACCTGCGGATCGCGTTGGCCGTGGCCGGCGTCCCCGCCCGGGTGCGACTGCGTCCGGACCCGGCCGAGCCGGATCTGCTGGCCCGACTGGTGCCGGACCTCCCGCGCCGGCCCAGCCCCACCGAGCAGAGCCTGCACACGGCCATCCCCCGCCGGTTCAGCAACCGGCTGCCGTTCTGGCCGGACCCGGTGCCGTCCGACGCCCGCTGGCGGCTCGGCGACGCGGCCCGCGCCGAGGGGTGCTGGCTGGAGCTACTGGTCGGGGTGAGCGCCGTGAACGCGTTCGGCGAGATCGCCCGTGGCGCGCACCGGGTGCTGGAACGCGACCCGGCGTACCGCGCCGAGCGGGAACAGTGGCTGCGTCACGAGTCCGCGCCGGACGGCGTACCCACCTCGGCCGGCGGCCCGCAGCACGAGCCACAGGATGTGCTGCCGACGCGCGGCTTCGGCGGTCGCGACCGCGCGCCGGGGCGGGACTTCGAACCCGAGCCGCTGGTCGGGGTGCTCGGCTCGGTCGGTAACACCGCCATCGACCAGGTGGTCGCCGGTCAGGCCCTGCAACGGGTGCTGCTCACCGCCGTCGACGCCGGGTTGGGCGTGTCGATGTTGTCCCAGCCGATCGAGGTCCCGACGGCGCGGGAGCAGCTACGCGTGTCGCTGGGGCGGTTCGGCACCCCGCAGATGGTGCTGCGCGTCGGGTACGGCCAGCCGGGCCGACCCACCCCGCGCCGGGAGGTCGACGAGGTGTTGGACCTGCCGGTCGTGCCGGCCTGAGACTCAGTCGGCGAGCAGCCGGTCCAGCGGGCGCGGCACCCGATCCGGGTCGAGCGCCCGCACGAGCGCCTCGGCGTAGCGCGCCTTGCGCCCGCTCATGGTGCCCAGAAAACGACGCAGTTGCCGCTCGATCGACCGGCCACGTTGGGCGGGCTGGTTCTGGAAGACCCGGAACCGGGCCAGATCCCGCTGGTCCGCGATGACCCGCCGCACGCCGTCGCTGCCCAGGGCGCGGATCAGCTCGTCCTCCAGGTCGGTAACGCAGACCCCGAACCCGAGCGCCTCCATCGCCGACCGGTCCAGGGCGGCACCGAAGCCCGCCTGCTCCAGGCCACGGCGGAAGAAGCCCTCCTCGGCCTCGTCGCACAGCCCCCGTACCGCGACGGCGAGGCCCTGCGACCCGAACAGCCGCAGGTACCGGCCGACGCTCATCGCGCCGCCGAGCGGCACCACGCAGACACCCTCACCGGCGAGGTCACGGTGCCGTCGCTCCGCCAGGGCCTCCACCGCGCGCTGGTCGCTGACCCCCTCGACGAGGACGACCGTACGCAGGCCGGCCGCCGACTCCCGGGCGGCTGCGGCGGCCGTCGCGGCATCGGGGCCGCCGGCCGCCCACAGGTGTACGGCGGCTCGGAAGCGGTCCGGCTCAGGCACGGCACCGAGTCTCGCAACGGTTGGTCCACCCCGCCACCGGATTCATGCCGGATTGGCCGGCGTCGAGTGACCCGGGCAGCCCGAACGGGCGGCGTCTGCCGGCTGGTGGCCAGGTCCACGGCCGTACGTTCCGCGACGTCCGGGACGCCGAGGGCCAGGTGACCATCACGTGTCGGCCGAGTCCGGGACCGTGGCGCGGCGCAGGACCGCCACGGCGCGCGGCGCCAGGACGTCGTTCCCGGAACCGAGCCGTTCACCGTCGACGGCGGAGATGTCGAGGGGCTGCCCAGTACGGTTGATCAGGAACCAGTACGGTCCGCGTACGGCCAGTTCGACGCGACCGCGCAGGCCCGGCGGGAGTTCGCTGTCGAGACCGGCCCGCTTCGCCAGGTCGGCCAGGACGACGGTGAGCCCGGCGGGCCGCAGGCGGGTGGAGACGTAGGCGGCGGATCCGGAACCGACGGCCCGACGGGTGATGGCCGGCCGGCCGGTCTGGCCGCCCTGGCCGTACCGGGCCAGGACTTCGGTCGCGGGGTCCGTGAGGTCGATGCGGTCGGTCCACAGGGTGCCCACCGTGCCGTTGTCGAGCTCGACGCTCTGCTCGTCAGGCAGGGGGGCGAACTCCTCGATCCTGATGCCGAGCAGATCGCGCAGGGCTCCCGGGTATCCGCCGAGCCAGACGTGGTCGTGCTCGTCGACGATGCCGGAGAAGTAGGTGGTAACGAGGTGGCCGCCGTCGGCGACGTAGCCGCGTAGCCGGTCGGCGAGCGCTCCGGGCACGACATGCAGCATCGGGGCGACGAGCAGACCGTAGCGATGCAGCGGCGCGTCGACGGGGACCACGTCGGCGCGGATACCGAGTTCGAGAAAGGCCGTGTACCAGTCGAGGGCCTCCTGCCGGTAGCGGAGCCGGTCACTGGGGTGCGCGTCGTGCTCGGCCGTCCACCAGGACTCCCAGTCGAAGACGATGGCCGCGTCGGCCGGCCGGCGCGTGGTGCCGGCCACCTCGGCGAGATCGCGCAGCGTGGCACCGAGATCGGTGACGGCGCGGAAGATGGTGCTGTCGACGCCGGCGTGGGGCAGCATCGCCGAGTGGTACTTCTCCGCGCCCGCCGCGGACTGACGCCATTGGAAGAAGCAGACCGCGTCCGCGCCGTGGGCGACGTGCGTGAGCGAGTCGCGGGCCATCTCGCCGGGCCCCTTGGCGACGTTGATCGGCTGCCAGTTGAGCGCGCTGGTGGAGTGCTCCATGAGATACCACGGCCGCCCGCCGGCCAGGTTCGAGGTGAGGTTGGCGGAGAACGACAGTTCGTCGTGCGCCTGCGGGCCCGGCGTCGTGTAGTGGTCGTTGGCGACGAAGTCGACCTCGGCGGCCCAGTCGGCGTAGTTGAGCGCCTTGGACCAGCCCATGACCATGAAGTTGGTGGTGACGGGTACGTCCGGGGTCACTTCGTACAGCACGGACCGTTCGGCGCGCAGGTGGTCCTTGAGCGCGTCGGAGGAGAACCGTTTGAAGTCCAGTTGCTGCGTCGGGTTGAGGTGCGTGGTCGCCCGCCGTGGTGGCAGGATCTGCGCCCAGTCGCCGTACTGCTGCGACCAGAACGTGGTCGCCCAGGCCCGGTTGAGGGCGTCCAGGCTGCCGTACCGGCGGCGCAGCCAGTCCCGGAACGCGGTCGCGGCGTCGTCGGAGTAGTCGTAGGCGTTGTCACCGCCCAGTTCGTTGTTGACATGCCAAGCGGTCAGCGCCGGGTGGTCGCGGTACCGCTCGGCGAGTGCGCGGGTCAGGCGGAGCGCATGCAGTCGGAAGATCGGCGAGGTCGGCCGCCAGTGCTGCCGGGCGCCGGGCCAGATGGTGCGGCCGTCTCCGTCGACGGGCAGGATCTCCGGGTGCGTCGTGGTCAGCCAGGGCGGCGGGGACGCGGTCGCGGTGGCCAGGTCGACGGCGATGCCGTGGGCGTGCAGCAGGTCCATGACGTCGTCGAGCCACCCGAAGTCCCACACGTCCACCTGCGGCTGGATCCGGGCCCAGGAGAAGATCCCCAAGGAGACGATGTTCACGCCGGCCACCTGCATGGCCCGGACGTCCGCGTCCCAGATGTGGCGTGGCCACTGCTCGGGGTTGTAGTCGGCGCCGAACGCGAGGCGGCTCCGGGACGGGTCCGATGGCCAGCGCAACCATCGATGATTGTGCTGCGGCTGCATGCCGGCTCCTCTTCCGCGGTGCTGTTGTTGATGGTGACGTGGGTCCGGTCGCCGCCGGGTCGGCTGTGCCCCGCTCACCCGGTGAGCGGCTTGGCGGCGAACCTCAGCTTTTCGACCTCGTGGAAGGCCTGGCCCCCTTCGTGCCCGTTGAACGGGTAGACGCGGATCTCCTTCGGTCCGGCGTAGTGGTTGTACGAGGCGTACACGGTCGACGGCGGGCAGGCCGCGTCCATCAGCCCGACGGAGTACAGCGCCGAGGCGCTGGCCCGCTTGGCGTGGTTGACCGTGTCGAAGTACGAGAGCGTCCGCATCACCTGGTCGCGTTGGTCCCGGCGGACCTTGAGATAGCCGGTGATCTCGGCGTACGGCGAGGCGTCGGTGATGGTCAGCGCACGGGGGAAGTCGGCCAGGAACGGGACGTCGGGCATGGCGGCCACCAGACCCGAGACGAGGCCGGCCACGGCGGTGGCGATTCCACCGCCCTGGCTGGTCCCGGCGACGGCCACTCTGCTCGGATCCACCTCGGGCAGTTCCCGCACGGCGTCGATGGCCCGGACCCCGTCGGTGAAGACCCGGCGGTAGTAGTAGGTCTCCGGACTGGCGATGCCTCGGGTGGTGAAGCCCGCGATCGCGGGGTCACCAACGGGGTCCGGATCGGGTGTGTCCCCCCTGGGGCCCTTGGCGCCCTGACCTCGGGTGTCCATGATGAAGTGGGCATATCCGGCCATGGCCCACAGCGGTCGTTCGTGTGGCAGGCCGCGGCCACCGCCGTATCCGACGTACTCCACCACGACGGGCAGTGCACCGGTGCGGGTGACGGGCAGGTGCAGCCATGCCTTGACCGGGTTGCCGTCGTAGCCGGCGAAGGTGACGTCAAGGGTGTCGATCAGCGCGAGGCCGTTGTCGACCGGCGTAGCGGTGAGATCGAGAGAATGGGCGCGCGCGTCCTGGAGCGTCGCGGTCCAGAAGCTGTCGAAGTCTTCCGGCTCCGCGATCGCGGGCCGGTAGCTGCGTAGACGGTCTTCGGGCATGTCGAACTGTGCCATGGCATCTCCACGGTTGCTGGGTGGTCGGAAGTCGAGTGGGTCGTCACCACTCGGTGAACGCGCCGTCCGGGCCGCGCCAGACGGGGGAACGAAAGCGGTGGCCTCGTGCCGCCGCCGCGCGCACCGCCTTCTCGTCGACGTCGATGCCGAGGCCGGGCGCGCCGAGACGCTCCACGTGCCCGTCCCGCAACCGCAGGACGTCGGCGTCGACGAGATAGTTCAGGCCGTCCTGGCCGTTGTTGTAGTGGATGCCCAGGGCCTGTTCCTGGATGAGGAAGTTGGGGATGGCCAGGTCGATCTGCAGGCAGGCGGCCAGGGCGATGGGGCCGAGCGGACAGTGCGGGGCCAGGACGGCGTCGTACATCTCGGCGACCGCGGCGATGCGCCGGACCTCGGAGATGCCCCCGGCGTGCGAGAGGTCGGGTTGGACGACGGCCACGCCGGCGTCCAGGACGTCCCGGAACTCGCGCCGGGTGTAGAGCCGCTCGCCGGTGGCGATCGGCAGTGCGGTCGCCGTGACGATCCGGGCGATGTCGCTGGAGTACTCGGGCCGCAGCGGTTCCTCGACGAACAGCGGCACGTACGGCTCCAGCAGTGGCAGGAGGCGACGGCTGGCGGCGATCGAGGCCCGGCCGTGCAGGTCGATGGCCACGTCGTGGTCGGAGCCGATCGCGTCGCGGACCTTGGCCAGGAGATCGACGACGGATCTCAGGCCCGCGGGTGTGTCCAGGAACGCCATCGGGCCCGGCGGTGCGATCTTGACGGCGGTGTATCCGGTCGCGATCGCCGCCGCGGCGTTCTCGGCGACCTGTTCGGCGGTCTCGCCGTACGCCCAGCCGTACATCCGGACGCGGTCGCGTACCGGCCCGCCGAGCAGTTCGTGGACCGGTGCCCCGCGAACCTTGCCGGCGATGTCCCACAGCGCCTGGTCGATGCCGGCGACGGCGCTGGACAGTACGGGGCCGCCGCGGTAGAAGCCACCGCGGGTGAGGACCTGCCAGTGGTCTTCGATGCGCATCGGATCGCTGCCGATGAGCAGGTCGGACAGCTCACCGATGGCGGCCTGGACGGTCTCGGCGCGGCCTTCCACGACCGGTTCGCCCCAGCCGACGACACCGTCATCGGTGGTGATCTTCAGAAAGAGCCAGCGGGGCGCGACGAGGAAGGTCTCCAGACGGTCGATTTTCACGGGGCCACGATCCCGCCGTCGAGGTGCCGTACCTGGGCCGACCACCGTTCGTGGAGGTGCTCCACGGGCGGGTACTTGGCCGCCTCCGCCTCGTCGAGGTCGATTCCCCAGCCGGGTGCGTCCGACGGATAGAGGAAACCGTTGCGGGGTGCGAGCGTGCCCGGGAACACCGCGTGGACGTCGGGTGCGTACTCGTGGCCCTCCTGGACGACGAACGCGGCGCTGGTCACGTCGAGCGCGACGTTCGCCGCCGCGCCGATCGGGGACACGTCGGCCGGCGCGTGCCAGGCGGTGCCGACGCCGTGGAGTTCGCACAGGGCGACGAGTTTGCGCGCCGGGCTCAGGCCGCCGATCGAGGAGAGGTGCAGGCGCAGCAGATCGACGCCGCCACCCGTCACGAGCCGGGCCGCGTCGGCCACCGACGCCACCTGTTCCCCGACCGCGATGGGCATGGGCGCGGCCGCGCGGACCTCGCCCAGCCGGTCGTAGAACTCCGGCGCGATCGGATCCTCCAGGAAGAACAACCGGTACTCCTCGAGCTGGCGGGCAAGTCCGACAGCCTGCTTGACGGTCAGCCGGGAGTGGACGTCGTGCATCAGGTGCGGCTCGGGCCCGAGGGCCGCGCGGGCCTGCGCGAACAGGTCCGGTGTGTCGCGCAGGTAGCGGTGCACGTCCCACCCGCCGGGGTGCGGTGTCCCGGGGTACTCGCCGGGCGTGGCCGGGGCGCCGTAGGTGCCGACACCGGGGCTGCCGACCTGGAGCCGGACGTGCCGGTAGCCCCGGTCGAGCAGGGCGCGGGCCTGCTCCAGGGTGGCGTCGACGGTGGCCCCGCCGGCGTGCAGGTACGTGTCGGCCGCCGCGCGGACCCGCCCGCCGAGCAACTCGTAGACGGGCATGCCGGCCCGTTTGCCGGCGATGTCCCACAGCGCCTGGTCGACGCCGGACAGGGCGTTGTTGGTGACCGGGCCGCTGCGCCAGTACGACGAGAAGTGGACCATGCGGAAGATGTCCTCGATGTCGGCCGGATGGCGGCCGACGAGCAGCGGCGCGACATGACGGTCGACGGTGGCGGCGACCGCGTGGAACCGCTGGGTGAACGTCGCGCAGCCGAGCCCGTACAGGCCGGGATCGTTGGTGTCGACCCGGACGACGACGAGCGGCACGCCCTCCGGGGCGGTGACGATCGACCGGACGCCGGTGATGCGTAGCCGGTCTCGGCCGGGCCAGGGTGCCTGCGTCTCCGGCATGGGGTTGAGGGGCACGAACGTGGTCTCCTGTTCGAGGATCGTTGCGTGGATGGACGGCGTCGGCGGACCGTCAGGCGTAGGCCCGCACGGCGATCAGCTGGGCCGAACCGGTGCCGTTGGTGGCGGTGACGACAACCCTGATCCGGTCGGTCACGATCGGGGCCGCGAGACTGTGCGTGCGGCGCCGCTGCCGGTTGTCGGCCACCGACACGAGCGGCTGCCAACCGGTCCCGGCGGCGCGGGCCTCGATCCGGTAGTCGCGCACGAGCGTCGGCATGAGCGTGAACGGCATCCGGTGGTGGGGCAGGTTGATCAGGTCCTCGTTGACGTCGTCGTTGGCGATGACCTCGACCCGGCTCACCGTCACCGGCTCCGCCCAGGTCAGTTGCAACCACGGCGCACCGTCCGTGGCGAGGGGCCGCGACATCCACAGGTGCGGTCCCGCGAAGGGGCGCAGGTACCCGTCGACCACCTTGTCGGCGGAGTAGGCCGCCGTCGGACCGGTGCGCAGGCAGAAGGTCCGCCGGCGCAGGGCCGCGCTCTTCCACTCGAGCACCGGCTGCCGCTCGTCCCGGTCCGTCTTCGGCGGGACGTGGGACAGGGACAGGACGCCGGGGACGGTCGTGTCCGCGACGTGCAGGGTCACGGCGGGGTTGGCCCGTACCCGCAGGAAGGCGTTGCGCGCGGTGGGCGGCGTCCACTGCAGCGGGAGGCGGACCCATTGCCGGACGCCCGCGGCGACCGGGACCCGCGCGGTGTCGACAAGCGTTCCCGGTACGTAGTTCTGGCCGGGGCCGGGATCGTAGAGGTCCACCACGAGCGTCGTGGCCTCGGCCGCGTCGACGAGGAGTTCCAGCCCTACCAGGGCGGGATCGACCGGCAGCACGATGCCGGCGTCGGCGGTCAGCGGCCACTGGGCACCCGGTCCGGCCATGTCGATCCGGTCCAGCGTCGAGGACGCCGTCACCAGCGCCGTGCGGGCCTGATCGGTGGGGTCGGCCGCGGCCACGCCGATGAGCGACGCGTCGGAGCGCAACAGGATCTGCTGGAGGTGACCCGCGTCGAGTTCGCGTGGGACCACCTTTCCGTCGAGACACAGGGCGGCGGCGGTTCCCGCCGCCTGGCCCAGCGTCGCGCAGGTGGCCATCACCCGGGTCGACCCGAACGCGATGTGGCTGGCCGACACGTTGCGTCCGGCGAACAGCAGGTTCGTGGTGTTCACCGAGTACAGGCACCGGTAGGGGATGGGGTAGACGCCGTCCGGGTGCAGGTGTTTGGAGGCGGCCTCCGTCGCGTACATGCCCTGCGGGGGATGCATGTCGATGGACCAACCGCCGAAGGCGATCTGGTCGGGGAACTCCTTCTGGCCCATGATGTCGTGCTGGGTCAGCACGTAGTCGCCGATGAACCTGCGGTACTCCCGCTTGCCGGGGACGGCCCCGACCCATTCCAGGGTCATCGTGTCCGCGTCGAACCGGCCCGAGTTCTTGATGTGGTCCCAGATGCCGTAGATGACCGACCACAGCTCGTCCCGGATGACGTCGTTGTCGTGGACGGTGTCCAGCTCCCCGCCGTACTCGATCCACCAGTACGCGGTGCCGTTGTCACCGGCCCGGATGATGCGTCGCTGCGGGATGCTGGTCTGCGTGATGTCCTTGGCGAACGACGGCGCCACGTAGGTGACCGGCTCACCGGCGTCCTTGGTGTAGAAGAGCAGGGTGCTGCCGAGGGTGATGTCGTCGGCCTCGGCGGGCGCCCAGGGTTCGCCGTACTCGCCGCTGGCCTCGCGGCCGATGCGGTACTCGGCGCCGGCCAGGTGTCCGACCAGTCCGTCGCCGGTGCAGTCGAGGAAGATCGGCGACGAGAAGTGGATGAGCCGTTCCGAGCCCATCATCCATCCGGTGACGGTGTGGATCTGCCGCGCCTCGGGCGGCCCGTCCGCCTCGACGTCGCGGACGTCGGTGTTGAGATACAGCGAGATGTTCGGTTCCGCCCGTACGGCGTCGAGCACGACCGTGTCCCACACGTACGGGTTGCCCTGCGGGTTGCGGTACTGGTTCTCCACGAACAGCTCACCCATGATCCCGCCTTCGCGGGCGTAGTGGTTGTCGCCGTGGCTCGTGGCACCGACCACCCAGACCCGCACCTCGCTGCTGGAGTTGCCGCCCAGCACCGGCCGGTTGTTGATCAGCGCGACCGTCCGGCCGAGGCGGGCGGCGGCGATGGCTGCGCACACACCCGCCAGACCACCGCCCACCACGGTGATGTCGTGTCCGGCGTGTTCAACACGCATGGTGATGAGCCTCCGTCGGTGTCACTTGAGCCCCGTGCGGCTCAGTGCGGACAGGAACTGGCGCTGGAACACGAGGAACACGATGATCATCGGTACGACCGAGGAGGTGGCCGCGGCCATCGACAGCCCACCGGCGAGGCCGCCGTCGCCGTCGACGAAACGGGTCAGGCCGACGGGGAGCGTGTAGTTCTCGTCGGTGGAGAGCATGATCAGCGGCGTCTCGTAGCTGTTCCACGACCAGACGAAGCCGAGAATCGCCAGTGCGGCGAGGACGGGCTTCGCCATCGGCAGGTAGATGCGCCAGTAGATCGACCACTCGCCGGCGCCGTCGATGCGTGCGGCCTCGGCCAGTTCCCCGGGTACGGCGGAGAAGTGCTGGCGCATCAGGAAGGTGCCGAAGACGGTGAACATGCTCGGCAGGATCAGCGCCCACAGGGTGTCGTACAGGCCGACGGCCTGGAAGAACATGAACCGGGGCACGAGCAGCAACTGGGTCGGCACGATCGAGGTCGCGATGTAGAGCAGGAAGAGGCGGTCGCGACCCTTGAACCGCATGCGGGCGAAGGCGTACCCGGCCAGGGAGGACGTGAACAGCTCGCCGGCGACGGCGACGGTCGCCACGATCAGGGAGTTGGCGAAGTAACGCAGCAGGGGTGGGTCGCCGGCCCACACGTCCGCGTAGTTGACCCACCGAACCGGGTCGGGAATCCACGTCACCGGAAGCGTGAACACGTCGATGTTGCGTTTGAGCGAAGCCGAGATCATCCACAACAGCGGGAGGGCGAAGAGCACGGCGATCGCCCACATGACGACGCTCAGCAACCAGGTGCGCAGGGTCCGGTCAGTACGGCTGCGGGTCATGTGTAGAGCCCCCGTCCCTTCTGGAACCGCCACAGCACCAGCGTCAGCAGCAGTACCGCGGCGAACGTGACGACGCCGATCGCTGCGGCGTAGCCGAACTTGTAGGCCTGGAATCCGGACTGGTACATGTAGTAGGCGAGCACGGTGGTGGACTCCCCCGGGCCGCCGCCGGTCAGGAAGGCGATCAACCCGAACCCCTGTGACGTGCCGATGAACGACGTGATCGCCAGGAAGACGGTGGTCGGCATGAGGCTCGGCCACGTGATGGTGCGGAACCGACGCCACGCGCCGGCGCCGTCGATCATCGCCGCCTCGTGCAGGTCCTGGGGCAGCTCCTGGAGAGCGGCCAGGTAGATCACCGCTTGGTAGCCCATGCCGGCCCACACCTGGATGAGCACGAGCGCCGGCAGAGCCCAGTCCTCGGACACCAGCCAGGTCGGCGGCTCGGACAGACCCAGGAACCGCAGGGCCTGGTTGAGCAGCCCGGCGCTGGGGTTGAGCACGAGCAGCCAGACCATACCGATGGCGACCGTGTTGACCATGCTGGGTACGAAGAACACGACCCGCAGCGCGGCCCGGCCGACCAGCGGTCGGTTGAGGGCCAGCGCGAGCAGCAGGCCGAACGCGATCGACAGCGGAACGCCGAGGCCGGCGAAGAACACCGTGCGGCCCAGGGCTTTCCAGAACTTGGGGTCGGCGAACAGCTCCGTGAAGTTGTCCAGGCCCACCCACTCGATCCCGCCCAGGCCGGACAGCACGTTCCAACGCGTGAACGCGATGCCCAGCCCGGCCAGCATCGGACCGAGGGTGAAGGCGATCAGTCCGATGAGATTGGGAGCGATGAACAACCACGGCAACCAGGAACGGACCCCGGCGGGCCGGCGCTTCTTCTCCCGTACGACGGGCGGTACCGGTGACCGGGCCGACCCAACCAGAGTCTGCATGTGTCTCTAGGCCGCCTTTTTGATCGCGGCGTCGCACTGTTCCCTGGCGGTCCGGGCCCACTGGTCGATGCTGATGTTCCCGAGCAGGACCCGCTGGTTGAGCCCGTTCATGATCGTGGAGATCTCCGCGTGCGCCGTCTGGATGGCGTCCACGGGAATCCGCGCGTCCGAGGTCAGCAGGTTGGTGACCAGCGACTGCTCGTCGAACAGCTTCGCGGCGTCGGGTCCGCCCAGATCGGCGGCCAGTTTGGCGGTGTCGCCCCCGGGCAGCGACGGGAGCCGGCCGCCGGGCACCATGTGTGCCGCGCCTTCGCCGAGCCAGAACTGCAGGAGCGTGAAGGCGGCGTCCTGGTGCTTGGACTTCTTGGTGATGGCCACGTTGTCGCCGTAGGCACCGGTGTTCCAGAACTGCGCGCCCTTCTGCGGCGCCGGCATCGGCAGCAGAACGGTCTTGAAGTCGTGCGGATACTCCTTGGTGTCCTTGATATAGCGCAGGACGAACGGCTGGGAGATCCACATCGCGACCTTCCCCGTGAGGAACGGGGTCTGGGCGAACGCGTCCCACTTCTGCGCGACGATCTCGGTCATCGGGACGGCGGACTTCTCGGCCATCATGTCCAGCCGGAGCTGGAAGTTCTCCCGGAACGCCGGGTGGTCGAAATTGGACTCGCGGCCACCGGGCTTGTAGGTGAAGTCCGGGCCGAGCTGCTGGCGGGCAAGGTCCGGCGGGATGAGACACCCGTACACGCCGTTGCCGGAGAGCTGCTTCGCGATCGCCCGGAAGTCGGCGGTCGTCCAGTCCGCCGGGACGGTGACGCCGGCCCTGTCGAGCAGGCTCTTGTTCGCCAGCACCGTCTCCACGCTGCGGCTGGCCGGAGCGGAGTACGCCTTACCGTCGAAGAAGTAGTTGCTGGCCGGATTCGCGCCGGGGGCGAAGGCCTTCAACACCGGGTCACCGGAGAGCCGGTCGGTGAGGTCGGTGAGCAGACCCGCCTCGACGCGCTTGGCCAGGGCCGAGCGCGCGTACGACACGACCACGTCGATGTCGAGACCGCCCTGCAGCGCGGTGTCGAGCTTGAGGTTGCCCTGATCGTCGTTGACGAAACGGGTGTACTTGACCTTGATGTTCGGGTGCTTCGCGGTGAACGCGGCGAACAGGGCGTCGGGGCCGTTCTCCGCAGGCACCCCGCCCCAGACGTTGAGGGTCACCGTGCCGGCGTCACCGGAGTCGTCCTTGCCGCAGGCCGCGAGGAGGGCGGCGGAACCCAGTCCGGCCGCGCCGGCGAGCAGGCGCCGGCGGCTGATCGTACGTGTCATGGCGTCACTTCCTGAGCTGAGAATGGTGACTGTCCGGGTGGGGACAGTGGATAGCGGTGCTCGGGGGTGAAGCCGAGCAGCCGCGCGGCTCGGCCGGTGTCGATGGCGACGCTCCGGCCGGTCAGTCGCGTCCGCCGGGGCACCCCCGGTAGGTGTTCGTCCAGCAGCGCCTCCGTATCGGTGGCGCTCAGGGTGTCCGGCGCGGCGACGAACACCGCGTGGAATCCGGTCACGGGGGCGGTGAGGGCCAACAGGCCGGCGCGGGCGGCGTCGCGGGTGTCCAGGTACGCCCACAGTTCGTTGGCCCCCCACGACGGGTGTTCGACGTAGTTGCGGGCGTACTTCTCGAACTGATCGCCGGGACCGCCGAGCAGCGGCAGGCGCAGGGCGACGACGGCCATCCCGTGCCGGCGGGCCATCATGGCGCCGATCGCCTCGTCGGTCTGCTTCGACAGCGCGTACGGGTCGGCCACCTGCAGCGGCAGATCCTCGTCGATGGGCAGGTAGGCCGGTGTCTGCGGGTGCGGCGACCAGGGCAGACCGGTCACCGACAGGCTGCTGGCGATGACGGCCCGGCGGACGCCCCGCTGAGCCGCCTCCTCCAGCACGGTGAACGTCGCCTGGGTGTTGGTGGTGAACACCTCGTGCGGTGTGCCCAGGGTGGGCGCGGGGATGGCCGCGCAGTGGAAGACGGCGTCGACCTCCGCGAGGGCGTCGCGTACCACGATCGGGTCCCCGGCGGATCCGGTCACCATCCGGCCCGCCCGGGTGTCGCCCGGGTCGTGCAGGTCGAGACCGGTGGTGGGGATGAGTCGGTCGGCGAGCAGCGTCAGGGCCGCCCGGCCCAACCGTCCGGCCGCACCGGTGACCAGGACCCGCCGGGGCCCGCTCACGGCGCCATCACCTGCACCGGCCGGAACTCCGCGGTGTTCTTGGCCAGGACGATGCCGCCGCCCCACTGGATCCAGCCGGCCCGGCCGATGCCGTCGTCGTCATCGTTGACCACGAAGGACAGGGCGACCGGTGCGGTGGGCGGACCGCTGAGCCCGAGTGCGGACCAGGGCACCGACACGCGGTAGGAGGTGGTGGTCCCGTTCCGGACGATCGCCGCCGTCGCGCCCGGCGTCGCCCCGGCCACGCCGCCGGCTGGCGGCGTGAAGGTGTACACGGCCGGACCGGTGCCCAGCAGCGCCGCGCCGATCTCGACGCGGGCGGTCGACCGCCCCGGAAGGTCGGGGCTGACCGCCAGTTGGATGGAGTCGCCGTCCCACATGCTGCCGGCCGTCTTCGTCTGGGCGTGGACGTTGTCGGTCACGTCGGCCGTCAACCAGAGGGCGTCCGCGGTGCGGGTGAGCTTGACGGTGCCCGACAGGTCCGACGTGCCGCCGTAGGGAACCCGCCGGTAATCGACCGCGCCGTCGGCCGCCAGATTCACGGGTACGACCGTGTTCTGTCCGTCGGCCTCGATCGGGTTGAAGCCGACGGTCCCACCGGCCCGGAACGCGCCCAACTGTGTCGTGTCGACGCGTACCGACATGTCGTAGGACTTCCACGGGACGATCCCCGCGACCGGTATGTCGACCGAGGTGACCGAGTTCGGCGGTACCGGGGCGACGCCGGTGACCGTGCCGCTCTGCGTCCCCACCGTCCACGCGATCTGTGCGACGTCCAGGGCCGTCGCCGACTTGTTGTTGGTGATCTTCACCCGCAGCGACCCGCCGAGCGGCCCGACCGACGTCACGATCGGATCGACGGTCGCCACGACCGGATCGGTGATCATCGCGTCGTCGCGCAGCACCATCGACGCCGATCCGCCGGACCCGGCCCGCACGTGTACCGTTCGCGGACCCTTCACCGTGCTGCCGGGAACGGTGACGGTCTTCGTCCCCACCTGCCCGGCCGGCGCGTACACCGGGTAGGTGCTGTCCTCGATCTGGAAGTTGGTCCACGTGCCTCCACCACCGTGGGTCCGGTCCACCTTCAGCGTCACCGGGATGTCGTCGCCGACCGCGACCGTGTCCGGAACCGAGACGGAGTAGACCTTCGGGTTGCTCACCGCGAGGGCCGTCGGCTTGCCCTTGGTGAAGACCGGGTGCTCGGTCAGGTCCAGCGTCACCTTGCCCTGTAGGGGTTCCAGGGTGTTCGACCGGCCGTAGGCGTTGGTGACCGTGACGGGGGTGGTGGTGCTCAGCTCCACCTGCGTCGGTGTGGTCGCCCACATCACCCGGACCGGCGTCTTGCCGGCCCCGCCGGCGAACTCGTACGAGTAGACACCCGAGCCCAGGTTGTCGGCGGCACGGAAGTCCAGGCCGGCGAGCTGGCGGATCAGCACCGACTGCGTGACCAGCGCCGGCTTCGGGGCGTAGGCGTTCATCCCGAGGTACCCGGGACGGCGCATCACGCCGAAGTTGTACTCCTGGTTCGACGCGGTCGTGCCGTCGTTGAGGAAGTCGTACCAGTAGTAGCGGCTGGCCCCGTTCGCCACGGCCAGGCTCGCCGTGCGGACCAGGTAGTCGCCCTGCTGCAGTTCGGTGACGCCACCGTTGGTGTGGGTCGGGTATCCGTTCTCGGTGATGTCGATCGGCATGTCGCGACCGTTGTTGTAGCGGCGGATCAGGTCCTTGAACGTCGGGATCAGGGTCACGCCGCGGACCTCCGGCGGGGCCGGGAAGCCGTAGAGGTGCGCGCTGAAGCGGTCCATGTACTGCAGGCCGCCGATCTGGAACAGCTCCTCCCACCACGCGGGTCCGCCGCCGGCCGGCGCGACGACCTCGGCCTGCGGGTGGTCGGCCTTCACCTTGGCGTAGGTCGCCTGCAACAGAGGCAGGTAGCACTGCGGGGTACGACCGCACAGGCCGTTGTTGAAGCCCCCGTCGAACTCGTTGTACACCTCGACCTTGTTGGTACCGGAGAGGGTGAGCATCGCCGAGGCGTAGGCGGCGAAGGCCGCGTGGCCCTCCGGCGTGCTCGGCGTCTTCCCGCCGTCGTAGAGCGGATTGGCGAACGCCGCGACCAGCAGCGGCTCCATGCCGTTGGCGGCCAGCCCGTTGAGGAACGGGGCGCCGTAGGTGGGCATGGTGTAGGTGCCGGCGGTCTTCTCCACGTGCTGCCAGGACAGGGCGTCGCGGACGTGGGTGTAACCGACCTTCGCCATCGTGGGAATGAGACTGGCCGGGTCGCTCTGCGAGAAGTGGGTCCCGACTCCCCATGGCGCCCCGGGCCTGCGGGCGTCGGCGGGAAGCGCGTCCAGCAGCGCCACCGGTGTGTACCGGGTGACCGGGAGTCCGCCCACCTCGGCCGTGACGCCGAGGGTGTAGTAGCCGGGCTTGACCGTGGCGAGGTTGACCGTCGCGGCGCCACCGGACACCGCGGCCGTGCCGCTGGCCGCCGGCACCCCCTGCTCGTCGGCGACCGACCAGCTCACGCTGGCCGCGCTGGAGGTCACCGGGATGGTCCGCGGCTCGGATCCGCTGAAGACCAGGTTCGTCGCGGTGATGCGCACCGCCTCGGCGGTGCTGAAGCTGACCGAGACGTCGGAGACGCACAGGTCGGTGGCCGACCGCCCGAGCCGGCTGTCCCACGAGGCGATGCGGAAGTCGGCGCCGGACGGCAGATCGCCCTTGAACTCGGCGTCGGGCAACTGGAAGACGTAGGAACGCCAGACGTTCCCGCCGGTCAGCGGGACGGCGTCGCCGGCCCGGTTCTGCCCCGTGCCGTCGTACTGGATCGTGAAGTGTCCGGGGCCGGCGTCGAAGTAGCTGACCTTGACGAACGCGTACCCGGTGGTGGCCGGCTGTCGGGCGGCGTCGACCCGGAAGTACAGGAAGTCATTGGTGATCGGCGTCTGCGTGGTGGTCCAGCAGGGGCGACCGCCCCGCTCGGTGGCCGCCGCGGAGATCTGGCCGGAGGCGTCGCCGGGATTGCCGGCCATGCCGTTCCACTGTGGAGGCGCCGAGAGCACCGCGGAGGCCGCGGCGGCGTCGGCGAACGCTGGCGGCGCGACGCCGATCATGGGTAGACCGATGAGAACGGCCAGTCCGGCCGCGACGTGCGTGCGCCACCTGTGGCGGCGCACGTTCGAGGGTCGTGTCAAGTTCGTCACCTCTCGGCTCAGCCACGGTCCGCTCGTTGGCGAATCGTCGTCCCGTGACTTGGGCGCGTGGGGGGCGCCCCCGCGCCCCCCCGGTGGGAGGGATTTTGGGCGGTAACGGCCATTGGGGCAA